>NZ_JWMB01000062.1:0-17606 GCF_000812445.1 Cupriavidus sp. SHE
CTCACGGGAACCCACAGCGCACATGCTCCTTCCCCGCGTCATCACCGCCGTATGCCTGTTGCTGTTGATCCTGCCGATCCTGTTCCTGGCGCCGCCGGCGGCACTGGCGGGGCTGGTCGCCGTCATCGTGCTGCTGGGCGGCTGGGAGTTTGGTCGCCTGATCGGGTTGCGCGGGGCCTGGCCCTATGTGTACGCCGTAGCTTGCCTGCTGGTCCTGATCGGATGGCATGATGCGCCGCAGCGTGACGCGGTGACGTGGCTGCTGGAGGCGTCCCTGATTGCCTGGGGTGTGGCGCTGGTGCTGATGGCGCGCGGCGTGCGAACTGCCACCCCGGCGTTCACGGCGCTTGGCGTCGTTCTGGGGCTGATCATGCTGCCGGCCTTCGGTCACGCCGTCATGGTGCTTCGGGCTGCGGGCATTGGCGTGCTGCTGACGGCTGCCGTGCTGGTCTGGGCCGCCGATATCGGCGCATACTTCGTTGGCAAGGCCATCGGCAAGCGCAAGCTGGCACCCACGATCAGCCCGGGCAAGTCCTGGGAGGGCGCCATTGGCGGCTGGCTGCTGGCGATGATCGTGGCGCTCTCGCTGGCCGCGACGCACACATTCGCCCCAACGTGGTACTCGTTGGTTGCCGACAAGGGCGGGCTGCGCCTCGTGGTTATTCTGACCACACTGCTGGTTGCGGCCAGTATTGTCGGCGACTTGTTCGAGTCGCTGCTCAAGCGCCAGGTCGGCATGAAGGACAGCAGTCGTCTGCTGCCCGGCCATGGCGGGATCCTGGACCGGATCGATGCGTTGATCCCGGTGTTCCCGCTGGCGGCTCTGCTGCTCGCGTGGATCTGAACAAATAATCTGATTTCGCATTCCAGCTTCTATGCAACGCATCACCATCCTCGGCGCTACGGGTTCCATCGGCGAGAGCACACTTGATGTGGTTCGGCGTCATCCGGATCGCTACACTGTGCACGCACTCAGCGCGCATCGGCAGGTCGACAAGCTGGCGGCCGCCTGCGCGGAGTTTCGTCCCGCGCGGGCCGTGGTAGGGTCGGCCGAGGCGGCGCGTGAACTCGAAGCCAAGCTGCGTGCCGCCGGTGTTCCCACCGAGGTGAGCTATGGCGAGACCGCGCTTGAATCCATCGCCGAGGACGCTGGCACAGATGCAGTAATGGCCGCCATCGTTGGTGCGGCAGGCCTGCGATCCTCGCTGGCGGCTGCTCGGGCCGGCAAGCGTGTGCTGCTGGCCAACAAGGAATCGCTCGTGATGTCCGGCGGCATCTTCATGGATGCCGTGCGTGAGCATGGCGCCACGCTGCTGCCCATCGACAGCGAACACAACGCCATCTTCCAGTGCCTGCCGACCAGTGATCCGCGCTATGGCACCGGGGTATCAAAGGTGCTGCTTACCGCCTCGGGTGGCCCGTTCCGCACGCGTGATCCGTCCACGCTGCACGACATCACGCCCGACCAGGCCTGCGCGCATCCGAAGTGGGTGATGGGGCGGAAGATATCGGTCGATTCTGCGACGATGATGAACAAGGGTCTCGAGGTCATCGAGGCGCACTGGCTGTTTGGCGCGCCGGCCGAGAAGATCGAGGTGCTGATCCATCCGCAAAGCATTGTCCACTCGATGGTGGCCTACGCGGACGGCTCTGTGCTGGCGCAACTGGGCAACCCCGATATGCGGACACCCATCGCCTACGGTATGGCCTATCCGGAGCGGATCGACTCCGGCGTAACGCCGCTCGACCTCACGGTTGCCGGTGGCCTGCATTTTGAGACTCCAGACCTTGAGCGCTTCCCATGCCTTGGGCTAGCCTTTGATGCATTGCGTGCCGGCGGCGTGGCGCCCGCAGTGCTAAATGCAGCCAACGAGGTGGCCGTGGAAGCGTTCCTGAACGGCAAGATCCGCTTCACCGATATCGCTCGCGTGGTGGCAACCGTGCTGGAGCAGCCGGCGGACGGATCGGCCGATACGCTCGAGGGCGTACTGGCTGCCGATTCAGCGGCGCGTCGCGGCGCGCAGGCGCAGCTGGGAAGCCTGGCTGGCCGTTGAACCAGTCCGCCGTGGGCAGATTCTGAAAAGGGTGATTTGCCATGCAAACCGTAATTGCGTTCGTCGTCGCCCTCTGTATCCTGATCTTCGTGCACGAGATGGGGCACTATCTTGCCGCGCGCGCTTGCGGCGTCAAGGTGTTGCGCTTCTCGATCGGCTTTGGCCGTCCGTTGGTGCGTTGGGTCGGCAAGGGCCGTGACAAGACGGAGTGGACGCTGGCGGCAATTCCGCTGGGCGGCTACGTCAAGATGCTGGATGAGCGCGAGCGTGACCCGGAGACCGATCCGCCGATCGATCCCGCGGAGTTGCCTCGTGCGTTCAATCGCCAGCCGGTAGGCAAGCGCTTTGTCGTCGTGGCCGCCGGGCCGCTGGCGAATTTCTTGCTGGCCGTCGTGTTGTACGTGGTGCTGTTCGCGGGTGGGATGCGCGAGCCGGTGCCGGTGGTGGCCGCGCCGGCCGCTGGGACGCTGGCGGCGCAGGCCGGCGTGCGGGACGGCGATCGCGTGCTGTCGTTGACCGCAAACGATCATACTGAAGCCGTGCGCTCCTGGAATGATCTGCGCATGGCCGTGTTTTCCCAGGGTTTCGGGGATGCGCGGGCGGTACTGCGGGTGCGTGGCATCGATGGGGCAGAGCGCGATGTTGCCTTGGCACGCCTTCCGAATACTGGCGGAGATCCGGAGCAGGACCCACTGGCCGTTCTGGGCCTGGCCCTCAAGGGCGGTCCGGTGACCATTACCGAGATCGTCCCCGATTCCGCGGCGCAGCGCGCCGGGCTCAGGGCCGGCGACAGGGTAGTGGCATGGGATGGGCAGCCCCTCACACAGGCCAGCGCGCTGATTCGTGGTGTCCGTGCCCGTCCTGGGCAGGAGGTCACGCTAGGTATCGAGCGTGCCGGGGAACGGATGGACGTCAAGGCGAAACTTGACGCAGCGCCAGCGCCCGAAGGCGAGGCCCGTGGCGGGTCGCAGGTCGGCAAGTTGGGCGCCGCGCTCAACCAGTCCGTCCAGACAGAGATCGTCCGGTACCCGCTGGTACAGGCGGTGGCGCGGGCTGCGGACCAGGTTTGGAACACCAGCGCGCTGTCGTTGAAACTGCTCGGCAAGATGCTGGTGGGGCAGGCGTCCCTGCAGAATTTGAGCGGGCCGCTGACCGTGGCTGACTATGCGGGACGTGCTGCGAACATGGGCTGGCAGCCATTTATCAGCTTTCTGGCATTGGTCAGTGTCAGCCTCGGCGTGCTGAATTTGTTACCTATTCCGGTTCTGGATGGTGGGCATTTGCTGTATTATTGCGTGGAATTTTTGACTGGCAGGCCTGTTCCAGACCATTGGCAAGCGATGCTGCAGAAGGTAGGCATCGCGTGCATCTTGCTCCTGACCTCACTCGCTTTGTTCAATGACGTCAGCCGACTGTTTCTGGCGCGCGGCTAATTTCGCGTAGCCGGAGCCCAAGTTGGCAGGGGGCGATCGTATCCCAGGGGAAGAACCTCGTCGGGATCGGGCGGCCGTGCCAGCATTGCCAGGCTTGGAGCCAATGCCCTGCATGAAATCGATGAGGAAGAGGGGATCGACTTTGATCAGAAATAAGCGCATCTCGCTGGGTCTACTGACGAGTGCCATTATTGCGGCTTGGAGCCCGGCGGGCTTTGCCGCCGATCCGTTCGTGGTCAAGGATATCCGTGTGGAGGGGCTGCAGCGCGTCGAGCCGGGCACGGTCTTTGGTTACCTGCCAGTTCGCGTTGGCGAAACTTTCACCGACGACAAGGGTGCGGACGCGATTCGCGCGCTCTATAACACCGGTTTTTTCAAGGACGTGCAGATCCGCGCCGAAGACGGCGTGCTGGTCGTCCAGGTCGAGGAACGTCCGGCGATCTCGCAGCTGGAGTTCGTTGGCATCAAGGAATTCGACAAGGACACGCTGCGCCGCTCGCTGCGCGCCGTTGGCGTGGCCGAGGCCCGCTATTACGACAAGGCGCTGATCGACAAGGCAGAGCAGGAGCTCAAGCGCCAGTATGTGGCTCGCGGCTACTATGCCGCCGAGGTGCAGACCACCGTGACGCCAGTTGACCGCAATCGCGTGTCGGTGGTGTTCAACGTTGACGAGGGCCCGGTCGCCAAGATCCGCCAGATCAATATCGTCGGCAACAAGGCATTCAAGGAAAGCACGCTGCGCGATGAAATGCAGCTTTCCACGCCGAACTGGCTCTCCTGGTACACCAAGAACGACCTCTATTCGAAGCAGAAGCTGACGGCTGACCTGGAGGCGCTGCGTTCGTACTACCTCAATCGCGGCTACCTCGAATTCCAGATCGAGTCGACGCAAGTGTCGATCACGCCGGACAAGAAGGACATTTACCTGACGCTGAATATCAGCGAAGGGGACCAATACAAGGTGTCCGACATCCGCCTGGCTGGCGAAACGCTCGGCAAGCAGGAAGAGATGGAGAAGCTGCTGCAGCTCAAGAAGGGCGACATCTTCTCGTCCGAAAAGCTGACGGCCAGCACCAAGGCAATTACCGACCTGCTCGGCACGTACGGCTACGCCTTTACGACGATCAACCCGCAGCCGCAGGTGGACAAGGAAAAGCGCGAAGTGGCGCTGACCCTGATGGTCGACCCGGGCCGCCGCGTCTATGTGCGCCGCGTGAATGTCGTGGGTAACAGCAAGACGCGTGACGAAGTGGTGCGTCGCGAGATGCGCCAGATGGAGTCGTCGTGGTTCGATAGCGAAAAGCTCCAGCAGTCGCAGGCGCGTATCAACCGGACGGGCTACTTTACTGACACCAACATCACCACCGAAGACGTGCCGGGCGCGCCCGACCAGGTCGACGTGAACGTGAACGTGACGGAGAAGCCGACCGGCCAGATCAGTCTGGGTCTGGGTTTCTCGTCGACCGATAAGCTCGTGCTGCAGGCAGGTCTGCGCCAGGACAACGTGTTCGGTTCCGGTACCAGCCTGGGCCTGGATGTGAACACGGCCAAGTCGTTCCGTACGATTGCGCTGACGCAATACGACCCGTATTTTACGGTTGACGGCATTAGCCGATCGACAGACATCTACTACCGTACGTCGCGCCCGCTGTACTACACCGGTGATCAGGACTACAAGATCGTCTCGGCTGGCGGTGGCTTCAAGTTCGGCGTGCCGTTCTCGGAGAACGACACGGTGTTCTTCGGCATCGGTTACGAGCGGACCCAGGTCTACACCTCGCCCAACACGCCGAACCAGTACACGGCCTGGCTGCAGAAGATCGGCAAGGCTAGCGGAGATCCGATCAACAACTTCCCGTTCACGATCGGCTGGGCACGGGATCGCCGCGACAGCGCACTGATTCCGACCAAGGGTCCGTACACGCAGGCCAACCTGGAAGTGGGTGTTCCGGGCGGCGACACGCAGTACTATCGCGCAAGCCTGCAGCAGCAGTACTTCTATCCGCTGTCGAAGTCCTTCACGCTGGCCTTCAACGGTGAAGTGGCCTATGGTCACGGTTATGGCAATACACCGTTCCCGGTGTTCAAGTACTTCTACGCCGGCGGTATCGGCTCGGTGCGTGGCTACCAGACCAGCACGCTCGGTCCGAAGGACCAGAACGGTAACCCGGTGGGTGGCGCATCGAAGATGATCGGCAACGTGGAGTTCGTGTTCCCGCTGCCTGGCTCGGGTGTTGACCGCACGCTGCGACTGTTCACGTTCTTCGACTTCGGTAACGTCTACCAGGAAGGGGCGCCGCTTTCGTTCAGCGATCTGAAGTATTCGACCGGTTTCGGTATGTCGTGGCTTTCGCCGATCGGTCCGCTGAAGGTCAGCATGGGCTTCCCGCTGAAGAAGGACGAAACTGACAAGGTTCAACGCTTCCAGTTCCAGATCGGTACCGCGTTCTGATCCCCACAGAGGATTTGTTTGATGAAAATTTACACTCCACTGGCGAAATCCCTGAGCGCGGCCGCGCTGGCCGCTGCGGCCTTGTGCGCGGCGGCCCCGGCGATGGCTCAGGAGGCGCGCATTGCTGCGGTCAACTCGGAACGTATCCTGCGCGATTCGCAGCCCGCGAAGGCCGCGCAGGTCAAGCTTGAGCAGGAATTCTCCAAGCGTGACCGTGAACTGCAGGATATGGCCCAGAAGATCAAGGCCATGGCTGACAAGCTCGACAAGGACACGGCCGTGCTCGCCGACTCGGACCGCCAGCGCCGTCAGCGCGAAGTGGCCGATCTCGATCGCGAATTCCAGCGCAAGCAGCGTGAGTTTCGCGAGGATCTGAACCAGCGCCGTAACGAGGAACTGGCACAGGTGCTGGAGCGCGCCAACCGCGTGATTCGTCAGATCGCCGAGCAGCGCAAGTATGATCTGATCGTTCAGGAAGCCGTTTACGTGAATCCGCGCATCGACATCACCGATGACGTGATGAAGGCGCTGAACGCCGGCAGCACGGGCAAGTAAGCGACGGCGCCAAAGCGTCGTCTGCCGTTTCGATTCTCAAGGAAGTACTGCCATGAAGACACCCACACTGGGTCAGCTCGCCACCGAGAACGGCGCGCAGGTTGTGGGTGATCCCGACCTGGCCGTAGTCGGCCTGGCGCCGCTAGACCAGGCTGGTCCTGGCGACCTGTCTTTCCTCTCCAATCCGCTGTATTTGCCACAGGCGCTCGCCTCGGCCGCAGGCGCCGTCATCGTGTCGCCGGCAGACCTTGAACGCATTCGTGCGGATGGGCAAGCCGAAGGGCGTAATTGGCTGGTGGCACGGAATCCCTACGTCTGCTTTGCCCGTGTTGCGCAGCGCTTCGACCGCGCCGCCAATGCCGACTCACGTACTGGGATCGATCCCAGTGCCAGCGTGGCGCCCGATGCGGTGGTCCCGGCATCCTGTTTTATCGGCCCGAACGTAGTGATCGAGTCCGGCGCCCGGCTCGGCGAGCGTGTTCGGATCCTCGCAAATGCCTTTATCGGCGCAAGCGCGGAGATCGGCGAAGATACGCTCATCTACGCCAATGTTTCTGTATATCATCGTTGCGTGATTGGCGCGCGCAACATCCTGCATAGCGGGGCGGTGATTGGTGCAGATGGCTTTGGTTTTGCGCCAGACATCGGACCGACGGGTGTCGAGTACGTCAAGATTCCCCAGGTGGGACGCGCGGTGCTCGGCAATGACGTGGAGATTGGCGCCAATACGGCTGTGGATCGTGGCGCGATGGCTGACACGGTGATCGAGGACGGCTGCAAGATCGACAATCAGGTGCAGATCGCGCATAACGTGCATGTGGGTGCCCATACCGTTATCGCGGGAACGGCTGCGGTTTCGGGTAGCACAAAGATTGGCCGGTTCTGCGTGATCGGCGGCGCGGCCAACTTTTCTGGCCATTTGAATATCGCTGACCGGACCACAGTGTCCGGCGGTACGTCGATTACCAAATCGATTACTAAACCCGGTGGGCATTACACGAGCGTGTTCCCGTTCACGTCGCATGGCGAGTGGGAGCGAAACGCGGCAATCGTACGTGGCTTATCAAAGCTGCGCGAACGTGTCGTGCAACTGGAACGCAGGCTGCGCGGTGAAAACAACGCCCCCGCACAGAACAAACAAGACGAAGAGAAATCATCATGACCGCATCCGAAATCGATATCCGCAAGATCCTGAAGCTGCTGCCGCATCGGTATCCGATCCTGCTGGTCGACCGTGTGCTCGAGTTCGAACCGCAGAAGCGGATCAAGACCCTGAAGAACGTGACGATCAACGAACCGTACTTCATGGGCCACTTCCCGGACCAACCCGTGATGCCGGGCGTCATGATCCTTGAGGCGCTGGCTCAGTCCGCCGGGCTTCTGACGTTCGGCGCCGATATGGAGCGCAAGGAAGGTGCGTTGTATTACTTCGTCGGGATCGACGGCGCGCGCTTCAAGCGCGTGGTGTATCCGGGCGATCAGCTTCACTTGAACGTGACCGTGGAGCGATATATCCGCGGAATCTGGAAGTTCAAGGCCAGCGCGACCGTGGACGGTGAGGTGGCCTGCGAGGCCGAACTGATGTGCACCGTGAAGCAAGCCGAAGGCTAAGCACCGACCCCAAGCAGAACAGACCACAGGACAGCACGTATGACGCAAATCCATCCCACCGCACTAGTCGATCCGAAGGCGGAACTGGCTGACGATGTTACCGTCGGCCCGTTTTCGATCGTCGGCCCGAATGTGCGGATCGGTAGCGGCACGCGGATCGGTTCCCATAGCACGGTCGAAGGCCACACCACGATCGGCGCCGGTAACCGCATTGGTCCGTATGCCTCCGTGGGCGGCGTGCCGCAGGATATGAAGTACGCCAACGAGCCGACGCAGCTCGTGATCGGCGATCGCAACACGATTCGCGAATTCACGACGATCCACACGGGCACCGTGCAGGATCGTGGCGTGACCAGTCTTGGTAACGACAACTGGATCATGGCCTACGTGCACATCGCACACGACTGCTCTGTGGGCAACCACACGGTGTTCTCCAGCAATGCACAGATCGCCGGCCACGTGGAGGTCGGGGACTGGGCAATTCTGGGCGGCATGAGCGGCGTGCACCAGTACGTCCGCATCGGTGCCCACGCGATGCTTGGCGGTGCTTCGGCATTGGTGCAGGACGTGCCGCCTTTCGTCATCGCGGCCAGCGACAAGAATGGCAATAAGGCGACCCCGCACGGAATCAACGTCGAAGGTCTGCGTCGTCGCGGATTCGATGCTGGCCAGATCGCGGCGCTGCGTCAGGCGTACAAGTTGCTGTACAAGTCTGATCTGAGCTTCGACGACGCGCGGGCGGAAATCACGGCGATGCTAGGTCAGGTCGACGCCACTACCGCTGTGCCGCTGCAGGCGTTCGTGGAGTTCCTCGCCGCGACCCAGCGCGGTATCGTTCGCTGATTCCGGCGCGACATGGTCGACACCGTGCAGGCAGTGCTTCCCGCCGATGCGGGTGCTAATGGGAACAAGCGAGGTAGTATCGCCATGGTTGCCGGTGAGGCATCTGGCGACCTGCTCGCTTCGCTGCTGCTGGAAGGCCTGCGCGCGAGGCTTGGCGAATCGGTGGATTACGCCGGTATCGGTGGCCATCGCATGATGGCGCAGGGATTTGTCTCGCATTGGCCGATGGAAACGCTATCGGTCAATGGCTATGTCGAGGTACTGGGCTCGCTACGCGAAATTCTGGCCACGCGGCGTGAGATTCGCGAGCAATTGCTGGCGCGACCGCCGCTATGCTTCATCGGCGTCGATGCTCCCGACTTCAACTTCGGTCTGGAAGTGCCGCTGCGCCGCGCGGGCATTCCGGTTGTCCATTTTGTCAGCCCGTCGATCTGGGCCTGGCGCGGAGGCCGCATCCGCACGATAGCGCGGGCCGTGGACCATATCCTCTGCCTGTTCCCGTTCGAGCCCGAGATCTATGCGAAGGCTGGCATTCCGGCGACCTACGTCGGCCATCCGCTAGCGGACGTAATCCCGATGGTGCCCGACGTTGCGGGTGCGAGGGCGAAGCTGGCTTTGCCGGAAGGCAAGCGGATCGTGGCGGTGTTGCCTGGCAGTCGGCAGTCAGAGGTGCGCAACCTCGGCGCGACGTTCTTCGCCGCGATGGACCGTATGCATCGCATGGACGGCAACCTTGCTTTCGTGCTGCCTGTTGCCAGCGCACCGCTGCGGGAGATCGTTGCGGGCTTGCACGCTCAGTATCCGGATATCGACCTGACCGTGGTTGACGGCCAATCGCATCTTGCGATGGAATCCGCCGACGTGGTGCTGCTTGCAAGTGGCACGGCAACGCTCGAGGCTGCGCTGTACAAGAAGCCCATGGTGATCTCGTACAAGGTGCCCTGGCTGACGGCGCAGATCATGAAACGGCAGGGTTATCTGCCGTATGTCGGGCTGCCCAATATCCTGTCGGGACGCTTTGTTGTTCCCGAACTCCTACAGGACGACGCGACGCCGGAGGCGCTGGCGCGTGAGACGCTGCTGCAACTCAATGACGAGGGCAATATTGCGTTCCTGCGGCAGCATTTCACGACGATGCACGAAACCCTGAAGCGCGACACGGCGAAGCTGGCTGCCGGCGTGGTCGTCGATCTGATGCGCAGCCGTGGAGTGGTCTGATGGCGCGAACGAACGCTGCGGCTTCTAGCCAGTTGGGCCTGGAACTGACTCAAACCGTTGCCGTGGTGCAGCGCTTGTGTGGGGTCGACGAGGCTGGGCGTGGCCCCTTGGCGGGTCCCGTTTACGCTGCGGCTGTGGTGTTGAATCCCGCGCGGCAAATCCGCGGTTTGGCCGACTCGAAGATCCTCAGTGCGGAAAAGCGCGAGGCACTGTTCGATCGCATCTGCGAACACGCGCTGGGATGGCATATCGCATCCGCGTCGGTTGAGGAGATCGATTCGATCAATATCCTTCACGCATCGATGCTCGCTATGCAGCGGGCGGTGCAGGGGTTGGCCGCGAGCGGTGTCATCCCCGATCTCGTGCAGGTCGATGGTAATCGTTGTCCGCAGGTGGCGTTCCCGGTCGAGGCTATCGTCAAGGGTGATGCCAAGGTACGGGCAATTTCCGCGGCTTCGATCCTGGCGAAGGTGGCGCGCGATCGTGAACTGTTGAAGCTGCACCAGGAGTACCCTGAGTACGGGTTCGACTCTCACTTTGGCTACCCGACGCCACAGCATTTCACCGCGCTCGAACAATTCGGCGCGACGCCGCATCATCGGCGTTCGTTTGCGCCGGTGCGCAAGGTGCTTGAGCGTGGCATGGTGCGCACCATGTCGTCCGAAGCGCCGCCTTTCTGAGGCAGACACTTGAAGCATGTCACTTCGCGCGACAACGCGCTGTTCAAACAGTTAAAAGCCCTGACAGGGTCCACGCACCAGCGCCGCAAGGCGGGGCAGTCCGTGCTCGATGGCATCCATCTCGCGCAGGCCTATGTGGCTGCACTTGGGCAGCCCGCGAGCTGCGTGGTGAGCGAGCGCCATTATGACCACGCCGAGGTGCGCGCGCTGCTCGAGAAGATCGACTCGGACAAGCTGGTTGTATTGGCTGATGAGTTGTTCGCGCAGATCAGCAGCGTGGTCAACGGCGTCGACCTGATGCTGGTGATCGAAACGCCGGCCGGCCACCTCCCGGCAACAATCGATACCGATTGCATCATTCTGGATGGTCTGCAGGATGCGGGCAATGTAGGCTCGATTCTTCGAAGCGCTGCGGCCGCTGGCATTCCACATGCGTTCCTGACCAAAGGTTGCGCATTCGCCTGGTCGGTCAAGACGTTGCGTGCCGGTATGGGCGCGAACTTCCACTTGAATATCGTCGAACATTGCACGCTTGAGATGCTTGAGAGCCGGCTGGCAGTGCCGTTACTGGCGACGTCATCCCATGCGGATGCCGCGGTGTTCGATACAGATTTGCGCCAGCCGGTTGGCTGGGTGATTGGCAATGAAGGGGGAGGAGTCAGCCCCGAGTGGATGGCGCATGTTTCCCGTACGGTTGGCATTCCGCAGCCTGGAGGTTTGGAGTCGCTGAATGTGGCCGCCGCAACGGCGGTCTGCCTGTTTGAAGCCGTCCGGCAACGCCGCGCTAGTGGCGGATAGCACAGACCCCAAGCGGCTTGGCGGTGGGCTGAGTTATCTGGCTCGCCCGGCAGCCGGCTGTTCGGTGCCGGTGGGCTGTTCTGCCTTCTGAGACACCAACTGAAGTAGCAGCTCCGCTACGTTGTCGAGTTTCTGGTCGAGCTTGGTTTCGAGGCGCTCCAGTTTCGAATCGAATCTGGTCTCGAGGTGCTCAAGCTTCAAGTCGAACTTCGATTCGAGACTCTCGAAGCGCTCGTCGATCCGCTCAAAGCGCTCGTCCAACTTGTCGAGGCGCTGCACGACCCGATTGAATCGCTGGTCTGTGGTGGCCTGCTGGGAGTCCAGCCTAGCATTGATTGCCCTGACCTCGGCTGAAACGGTCTTGATGTCCGCAGCGATCAGTGCCCGCGAATGGCTGGATGAATACTCGATGATGGCGAAGATCCCGGCCAACGACAGTGCGACGCCGCTGAAGACCAGGCCCGCAGCCTTCAGGGCGTGAGAAGAGCCCGAATACGCCAGTTCGTTGGGCGCTTTCCGGCCTGCAGCCCGGTTTGGCGGGAGGGGCTGACGATCCGCTGTCATGAAGAACATCTATCCGATGCAGGCATGTTGGAACAGCCTTCATCGTGCCCCTATCGGTGCAGCGCCGATAGGGGGCGATTCTGAAAACGCCACCGCTATTAATAGTTGTCCCGATCGACCTTGATTTCCTGGAGGATCGTCGTGGCGATTTCTTCGATCGACTTGTGTGTCGACGACAGCCATTTGATGCCTTCACGGCGCATCATCGACTCCGCTTCATTGACTTCGTAGCGGCAGTTCTCCACGGCTGCGTACTTGCTGCCCGGACGCCGCTCGTTGCGGATTTCCGTCAGCCGCTGCGGATCGATGGAGAGGCCGAATATCTTCTGCTTGTATGCATACAGCGCCGAGGGCAGGCGGCCTCGCTCGAAATCGTCAGGAATCAGCGGATAGTTCGCCGCCTTGAGGCCGTACTGCATCGCAAGATACAGGCTGGTCGGCGTCTTGCCGCTGCGCGACACGCCAACCAGGATCACATCGGCGTCTTCGAGGTTCTTGTGCGACTGGCCGTCGTCGTGCGCCAGCGAGAAGTTGATCGCCTCGATACGGTTCTTATAGGCCTCGGTGTCCGCATTCTGGTGGAAACGGCCGATGGCATGGGTGGACTTCAGGCCCAGTTCCTTCTCGAGTGGCTCGATGAAGGTCTGGAACATGTCGAGGATCATCGCCTTGGCCCGGCGAATCGCCTTGTTGGATTCGGCGTTGACCAGCGTGGTGAACACGATCGGCGGAACGCCCTCGTTATAGAACGCCTCGTTGATCTTGCCGACGGCCACATGTGCCTTATCGGGCGTATCGACAAACGGCATACGCACTTTGCGGAACCGCATCTCGAACTGGGCCAGGATCGAATGGCTGAACGTTTCGGCTGTGATGCCGGTGCCATCCGACACGATAAAGACCGTGCGCACTGCAGGGCGATTCGTGGCGGGGACCTCAGCGGACTGAGCGGTGGCGTCGGTCGCGCCAGAGGCGGCCGTGGACTGTGCCAGCGGTTGTGTGCCTTCAGGCGTTTCGGGCAGGGACATGTCTGAACAATTATTTGAAGCCGCGGCTACGCGAAAGTGCGATGCGGCACGGTAGAATAGCGGCGATCTTTTGGCTAAGCAATTCCGCCAATGCCGGCCAGGCAACGATTTCAGGCCGGATTGTCGACAATGTGCGCCGCAGCATCGGTGCCGCCGATAGCACACGGAATTGCTCAGCCAAGCGATCCGCCGGGAACAGAACGCCAACAATATGCCGGTCGGTGCAAAAGATTTCTTACTTTGTTTTGAGGCTTTTATGACCAACCAGGTAGATACCGGCGCCTACGTGCTGCCGTTCGAGCAGCTACGGATGCAGGACGTGGAAGTCGTCGGCGGCAAGAACTCGTCGTTGGGGGAAATGATCTCCCAGCTCGCCGGTGCCGGCGTTCGCGTTCCGGGCGGTTTCGCCACGACCGCGCTCGCATTCCGCGACTTTCTTGCGCACAATAACCTGACCAGCCGCATCTCCGAACGTTTGAAGACGCTCAACGTCGACGACGTCAAGGCCTTGGCGGAAGCCGGTGCCGAGATTCGTGGCTGGGTAGCCGCGGCGCCGTTTCAGCCGCGTCTGGAGGCAGAGATCCGCGAGCATTACGCACGCGTGTCGGCTCGCGAAGGTGCCGAGGCATCGTTCGCAGTGCGTTCTTCGGCCACGGCCGAAGATTTGCCCGATGCATCGTTCGCCGGCCAGCAGGAGTCATACCTCAACGTCAGCGGCATCGACGACGTGCTGGACAAGATCAAGCACGTGTTCGCCTCGCTCTACAACGACCGCGCTATCTCGTACCGCGTGCACAAGGGCTTTGCGCATGACGTGGTGGCGCTCTCCGCCGGCGTCCAGCGCATGGTGCGTTCGGATCTGGCGTCCTCGGGCGTGATGTTCACGATCGATACCGAATCGGGCTTCCCCGATGTGGTCTTCATCACGTCGAGCTACGGCCTGGGCGAAACGGTTGTGCAGGGCGCGGTGAACCCGGACGAATTCTACGTCTTCAAGCCGATGCTGCAAGCGGGCAAGTACCCGATCATCCGCCGTTCGATCGGTTCGAAGCTGATCAAGATGGAATTCACGAAGCCGGGCGAAGCTGGCCGCGTGAAGACCGTGGACGTGCCGCCTGAACTGCGCAATCGCTATTCGGTCACCGATGACGACGTGGCCGAACTCGCGCGTTACGCAATGATCATCGAGAAGCACTACGGCCGTCCGATGGACATCGAGTGGGGCAAGGACGGCAAGGATGGCAAGATCTACATCCTGCAGGCCCGCCCGGAGACTGTGAAGAGCCAGTCGGCCGGCAAGGCCGAGCAGCGCTTCAAGCTCAAGGGCACGGCGCCGGTGCTGACCAGCGGTCGTGCGATCGGCCAGAAGATCGGTACGGGTCCGGTGCGCGTGATCAACGATCCATCCGAGATGGAGCGCGTGCAACCTGGTGACGTGCTGGTGGCCGACATGACCGACCCGAACTGGGAGCCGGTGATGAAGCGCGCTGCGGCAATCGTGACCAACCGTGGTGGCCGTACCTGCCACGCTGCGATCATCGCGCGTGAACTGGGCGTGCCCGCTGTGGTGGGTTGTGGCGATGCGACCGACTTGCTGAAGGATGGCACGCTGGTAACGGTGTCTTGCGCCGAGGGTGACGAGGGCCGGATTTACGATGGTCTGCTCGAGACCGAAGTGACCGAGGTCCAGCGCGGCGAGATGCCCGAGATCGCGACCAAGATCATGATGAACGTTGGCAATCCCCAACTGGCGTTCGACTTCGCGCAGATCCCGAACCACGGCGTCGGCCTGGCCCGGCTCGAGTTCATCATCAACAACAACATTGGTGTTCACCCGAAGGCGATCCTCGACTATCCGCAAGTCGATGCCGATCTGAAGAAGGCCGTGGAATCGGTGGCGCGTGGCCACGCCAGCCCGCGTGCGTTCTATGTCGACAAACTGGCGGAAGGCATTGCGACAATTGGTGCCGCGTTCTATCCGAAGCCTGTGATCGTGCGCCTGTCGGACTTCAAGTCGAATGAGTACAAGAAGCTGATCGGCGGTTCGCGCTACGAGCCGGACGAAGAGAACCCGATGCTGGGCTTCCGTGGTGCTTCGCGCTACATCTCCGACGACTTCGCCGAAGCGTTTGAGATGGAATGCAAGGCCATGAAGCGCGTGCGCGACGAGATGGGCCTGACCAACGTCGAGATCATGGTGCCGTTCGTGCGCACGCTGGGCCAGGCCGAGCGCGTGATCGAACTGCTGGCCAAGCACGGCCTGAAGCGCGGTGAGAACGGTCTGCGCATCATCATGATGTGCGAAGTGCCGTCCAACGCGATCCTGGCGGAGGAGTTCCTGCAGTTCTTCGACGGTTTCTCGATCGGCTCGAACGACCTGACGCAGCTGACGCTGGGTCTCGATCGCGACTCGGGCATGGAACTGCTTGCGAAGGACTTCGACGAGCGTGATCCGGCAGTGCGTTTCATGCTGCAGCGCGCCATTTCGACGGCGCTGCGCCTGAACAAGTACGTTGGCATCTGCGGTCAGGGCCCCTCGGATCATCCGGACTTCGCGGTCTGGCTGGCCAAGGAAGGCATCAAGTCGATCTCGCTGAATCCTGATTCTGTGGTCGAAACCTGGCAGCAACTGGCTTCGTGAGGCATTTCGCGTCACAATAGAGAAGATCACGTATAGACGGCACTTGGCCTTCGGCCAGCGTGCCGCGTGACACCGGCCCTGCGGCAGGTGTTCCATCTGCCCCCGCAGACGCCGTAGGCGTTTGGCGGGGGTTTTTGTTTTTGCGGGTGGGGTGTCTTGTTTCCTCCGGGAAAGGAGCGGGATGACGTCGTACTACCTTTGGTTTGCCGTTGCGGTCGTGCTGGTGATTGCGGAGCTGGCGACGGGGACCTTCTATTTGCTGATGATCGCCCTCGGGGTTGCCGCAGGCGGTGTGGCTGCGCTGCTGGGTGCTGACGAGCCAATACAGACGGTCGCCGCCGCGCTGGTTGCGATCATTGGCATCGTGTTGTTACGCCGCACGCGCTTTGGCAAGCTGAGGCGCCGCGACGCCGCATCCAATCCGGACGTCAATCTCGATATTGGTCAGGAACTCGAAGTGCCCGCCTGGGACGATTCCCGTCGCGCGCGCGTGCCCTACCGCGGCGCGGATTGGACCGTGGAGCTGGCACCGGGCGCCGAGCCGAAACCGGGCCGCTATCGCATTGTCGAAGTGCGTGGAGCCACGTTGATCGTGGCGCGTCACTACACGGCCTGACTTCTTCCGCATTACCCAGTCGTCAATCCTTTCGAAGGGAGTCGTATATATGCTTGCCTATCAGCTAGGTTTGTTTCCGCTGATCCTGCTCATTGCCGCCATCGTGCTGATTGCGAAGTCGGTCAAGATCGTGCCGCAGCAGCACGCGTGGGTACTGGAGCGTCTGGGGCGCTATCACGCCACGCTGACACCAGGCCTCACCGTGGTCGTGCCTTTCATCGATCGAGTGGCCTACAAGCACATCCTCAAGGAAATCCCGCTCGATGTGCCGAGCCAGGTTTGCATTACGAAGGACAACACGCAATTGCAGGTGGATGGTGTGCTGTACTTCCAGGTAACCGACCCGATGAAGGCGTCCTATGGCTCGAGCAATTTCGTGGTGGCCATTACGCAACTGTCACAGACCACGCTGCGCTCGGTGATCGGCAAGCTGGAACTCGATAAGACCTTCGAGGAGCGCGAGTTCATCAACCACAGCGTGGTCAATGCGCTGGATGAGGCCGCGGCAAACTGGGGTGTGAAGGTGCTGCGCTACGAGATCAAGGATCTGACGCCGCCCAAGGAAATTCTCCATGCCATGCAGGCGCAGATCACTGCCGAGCGCGAAAAGCGCGCGCTGATTGCTGCATCGGAAGGCAAGCGGCAGGAGCAGATCAATCTGGCGTCTGGCGCGCGCGAGGCGGCGATCCAGAAGTCAGAGGGTGAGAGGCAGGCGGCTATCAACAAGGCCCAAGGTGAGGCGTCCGCGATTCTGGCCGTGGCCGAGGCAAATGCGCAGGCGATCGAGAAAATCGGTCATGCGATCCGGGGCGAGGGCGGTTCCGAGGCAGTCAACCTCAAGGTCGCGGAGGAGTATGTGGCGGCGTTTGGCAACCTGGCCAAGCAGGGCAACACATTGATCGTGCCGGGCAACCTTGGCGAGATGAGTTCGATGATCGCGTCCGCGCTGCAGATTGTGAAGGGCCAGAAGACGGAGAAGGCCGTCTGAGTGCCGAATGGGACCAATAGGTAGTAGGTGCGTTTTCCGCGCCAAACTGGACACCCATTCCACGGCAAACTGGACACTGATTCCACGGCAATCTGGACGGCCATTCCAGCGCAAACTGGACACTG
>NZ_JWMB01000063.1:0-10941 GCF_000812445.1 Cupriavidus sp. SHE
ACGAATCCTCCATCGAGACCAGGCACGGCCTTCTGCCGGCGCAGCGCGGCGGTGAAGACGTCCTTCCATTCGTCGGTGGTCAGCTTCTGGCCGTGCCACTCGACCTGCTTGGAGACGTCCGACAGCATCGGCCAGAGCTTCGCGTTCTGGTCGAGCGTGCGCGTCGGTTCGCAGATCGTGACGACGTAGCCTTCTGGCGCGCCGCGAATCGCCAGCTCGGCGCCAGCACGCGCCTGCCGATGGGACAGGACAAAGATGCGCTTGTCGCTCATACCGGCCTCGCCAGACGCACAACGCGATTCCAGCGGCAGTTCGCCGGGCGGTGCCCGAAGCCCCCGCAGTTGCAGCAGTAGCCGTTCCACAGTTTCATCGCATGCTCCAGAAAGTCAGCCCAACGATCAGGGCCAGGGTGACAACGCTCCAAACCATCGCCAGGTCATCCATCAGGCCTCCTCCTTTCGCGCGTATTCGAGGATCGCCAGCGCGTCCGCGTGGTTGTCGTCGACGACGCGGTGGCCGCGCGCGCGCATGGCGGCGATCACCTGTTCCTTTTTCGCGTTGCCCTTCCCCGTCGCTGATTTTTTGATGACCGATACCGGCACGCCAACCAGACGGATGCGGTTGCGATCGGCCCAGGCCTGCAGGTGCGCCTCGAAGCCGCCGTACACGTGCGCCGCTATGACGTTCGGGTTCTCCCGCGTGCCGTGCGCCATCACCAGCTCGTAGTACACGGCGTGGATCTCGCCAGCCTGGCGTGCGCGCTCGCCGAGCCACGCAGCGAACTTCAGCCAGCGCTGGCCGGGGCCTTCATTGCGCCTCGGTGCGAATGACTGGCTACCGCTGTGCAGCTTCCCGTCGCGCAGGCCCAGCGCCCAGCCAGTGGTGGTGCCGATGTCGATGGCCAAGATATTGGCGTTGCAGATCACGATGTCCGCTTTCGCCGCCTCATTTGAGGGAGGAAAAGCGGAAGTCGCCCCCGCACGCGTACCCGATGCTGCGAAGCAAAGGCCTTGCGCATCAACGGCTTGCGATTTCTCGTCGTCGGCGGTGATCGTGGCGAAGAGGTCGGTCATCATTTCCTCACTCGAAGCCGCGCGACGGCGGCGGTTGGCGTTTCGGCACGGTGGGATGCCACGACGTGGCAAGCGTCTCGAACTTGGTTTGCGCGCCGATATAGCTCAGCGCCACGCGGCCGGACTGCCCCTGGCGGTTCAGCGACACATCGACCTCGCAGATGCCCTTGTCGTCGGTGTCAGGGTGGTACACCTCGTCGCGGTACAGAAACATCACCACGTCGGCATCCTGCTCGATCGCGCCGGAGTCACGCAGGTCAGCGGGCATCGGTCGCTTGTTCGGGCGCTGCTCGAGCTGGCGGTTCAACTGCGACAGCAACACCACCGTAATACCCAGCTCAAGCGCCAGTGCTTTCAGCCCGCGCGTGATGCTCTCGATCTGTGCATTGCGGTTGTCGCCCTCGCCCTCCATCAGCTGCAGGTAATCGACCACCAGCACGCTCAGCCCGGCCTTGCGCTTGATCAGCTTGGCCTTCATGCGCACATCCAGCAGGCGCAAACCGCCCTGGTCATCGAGCCAGAGATTCAGCTTTTCCAGCACCCCCATGGCCTGCGATAGACGGCTCCATTCGTCCGGCAGCATGTTGCGCGGATTCAGGATGTGCGGCAGCGGTATGCGGCCAATAGCGGCCAGATTCCGGTCGTGCAACTGGGCCTTTGGCATCTCCTGCGACAGCACCAGCACGTGCAGCGAACGGGCGATGTGCGCAGCGACGTTGAGCGCAAAAGCGGTCTTACCCATCTTCGGCCGCGCCGCGATCACGATCAGTTCGCCGGGCCGGAAGCCACCGTTCAGCAGCCCGTCGACGTCACGAAAGCCGGTGGAAATGGCCAGCACGCCGTCGGTCTCGCGTGACGCCAGCGTCTTGGCGTGCTCGATCAGCCCGGCTGACACGTGCGTCGGCTCCTGGCGGACGCGCGCATGGGCAAGCGCCTCAAGGCGGCTGCTCGCGTGGTCGATCAGCGCCGGCGCTTCCTCGGCCGATGACCGGGCCTCGTGCGCCAATTCATCCCCAAGCGCGACCAGCCCGCGGCGGATCGCACGCTCGCGCACGATTGCGGCATGACGGCCAACGCTGACCGTGCCCGGCGTGTTCTGCACCAGGGCCGAGAGGTAGCCCAAGTCGGCAGCGCTTTGGCCAGCGGCCTGCAGACGTTCGAATACCGTCACGCTGTCAGCCGGCTTGCCCGCAGCAATTTGCCGGGCGATCTCGGCAAAAATCGCGCGGTGGTCGCCAATAGCGAAATGCTCGGCCTGCAGGTCACCGATGCGATCGAAGCAGTCGTTGTCGAGCAGCAGCGCGCCAAGCACGGCGTGTTCGGATGCGATAGCGGTAAGGCGATCTTCGGGGCGGTTGTGTGGCAGCGGCCCGTTCATGCAGCGTCTCCGTGCAGCCGGCGGGCCTGTTCGCCGACCGTGGTCAGCGCGACAGCGCCGTCGCCAGCGATGAACCACAGCCGGAACCAGTTGCCGCGGACGGACTTGCGGTGAACCGCCGCCCAGTCCTTGTACCGCTTGGCATCAGGCTGGCTGTAGCGGGCTTTGAATTCGAGCCAGTGCAGCCGCAGGAACTCCAGCGGAATGCCAACCTGGTCGGCGTAGGCGAAGACGGCATCGCCTTCGGGGATAGGCTTCTGCCCGGCCTGCTTGCAGGAATGCAGGTAGGACAGCAGGCCAACAGCGGAGCGCTTCGGCTTGTCCGATTTTTTCTCGGATCGCTGTTCGCCCCCCAAGGGGGGTATGGGGGGATTTATATCTCCTATCCTATCCACTCCCCTCCCCTCCGTAGGCGAGTCACCAGCGAGACACCCTGCGTCACCTTGCGTCACCAGCGCGTCACCACTCGATACTTTGCGCTTGCAGGAAGCACACACCAGCCGAAAACCCTTGAATTCATTGGGTTCATCCGGTGACGCAGAGGTGACGCGGGCCAGTGTGACACCCGGTGCGTCACCGCACAGGTGACACGCGTCACCGCCAAATTCGCGCAATTTCTTCAAGAGCAGTTGGCGTTGCTTTCCACCAAGCCGTTTTTGGTGACGCGCGTCACCTGCGTCACCAGTTGCGTCACCTGTGTCACCGCTAGGGTGACGCAGGGTGGGTTGGTCGATGCGCTGGTGATGCCAGCCAGTTACGTGCCAGAACTCCTTGCCGTCGACTTCGTATTCGACCAGCAACTGCTGCTCTATCAGCTCGTCGATCCACTGCATCACCGTGGATCCGGTGGCATCGTCGTCGCCGGGGAAGACTTCAGCCTTGAGGGTCTTGGGGCTGGCGGGATGGTTACCGCCGTCGTCACAGAAGTTCCAGAGGCCAATGAACAGGAGGCGTGCGTCTCGCGACAACTCCATGACCTGTTCGGAGGTCCAGTACTCAGGTTTGATTGATCGGATGCGGGCCACTGCTACTACCTCAGTCCCTGCGCGTTACCTGGCTGGCCAGCAGCTCGGCAATCGCCTGTTTCGTTTCGGCGCACAGCTGCAGACGCACATCGCGTGTGCTGGCCATGGTCATGCGGTGCAGCAGCTCATTGATCCAGGCTAGCTGTGCGCTCCATGCTTGCTGTGCGTCCATGTGCGTCCCTCAGTGCCGTGTGTTCTGCTCGGCCAGAAGGTCGTGCAGACCGACTGTCTCGAACGCCTTCGCGATGTGCGGGACGTGCATGGCCTCGGCGATCGCCTTGGTCAGCCGAATGTCGTCTCCGCCGCTCTGCTCCACCGCGTCTCGCATGGCCTTGGTGGCCACTTCGATCGCTTCCAGATAGGTCATGCACCCCTCGCTGCCAAGACGGCTTCCATAATGGTCAGAGCCCCGCGGTGCATGAGGTATTGGCTCAGGATCCTGTTGCCCAGCACGCGCTCAACGTCGGCGATCTTCTCGGCCGGCAGGGAGCGGCGAGGGTTGCCCTTCGAATTGAGGGCATCACGCTGGAAGTAGTCGCTGACGTGCGACGGGTAAAGGTCGGCCAGCGCGGCGAGCGCCTGGAGCGTCAGACCGATCTGCGTGCGGCGTTCCCATGCCAGCGCGCAGGCATCGCGGTAGGTGCTGCACGTCGCGATCTCAGCCTCGGACAAAAAACGCCCCTTGCCATGCATGAAATAGCCATGAGATCCAGTACCAGAGCCGGTTTCCGGCTGTTCGGCTACCCACATTTCTTGTTCTCCTGATTGGAAAAATCAATCAATTCCACAGTTGCTTCCACAGTTGGCCCAGGGGCCAAATAAAGGCGTCGATTGCGACGCCTTTTCAACTTTTAGGGTGCATCCCCAAGTCATGAAACAATCAAGCTCTCTGACCTTCTCAACCGCCCACGACAGGGGGATGCATGGAAAATATTCAGTTTCAGGTTCTCAGCGATACCGTCAAATATCTGCTCGGCAAGGTCAACGAACTCGAAAAACAGAACCACGCGCTGCGCACAGGGTTCAACCTACTTTCCGCTCGCTCGGATCTCGCAGAACTGTCGATTCAGGATCTGTACGAGTCTCACTGGACACGAGAAAAACTTGCCGAGAAAGCTCGGCAGAACGCAGCACAGCTGCTCGACGCGCGGGCCGAGCATCCGAATCCGGAATACGAGCAGTACCTGACCTTGACCCTCGCTGCGCTGCTCGAAGCAGCAGGAGAACCGCCACAACGGTGACTACGGCTTTCATCACGCCGCCTCCCTCGCCGGATCGGCGGGCGTGGCCTGATCAGCCAACTCTGGCCAGATTTCGTGCCAGTCGTCAGGTCGCAAATCGCGGCGTGTAACCGATCCTGCGGATTCGCGCTCAAGCGCAACGCACAGCTTTTCTCCCGGGATCCGTTGTCCATACATGACGTTCCGCAAGAATGCCCAAGTCGTGCCACAACGCTCGGCAAACGCATCTCGGTCGCTAGAGGGGATCGTCTTCAAGAAGGATTTGAGCTTTTCCATAGCCCAAAGATACACCAAATGGTGAACATCAACAACACCGATCAGGGAATTCACCGTTTGGTTTACGCGTGCTGTAATGCGCCCATGACTGAACTCACTGAACTTCGCCGCCGAAACCTTGGCCTCCTAGTCCAGCAGTACGGCCTCAACCAAGTGGCCAAGCGCGTAGGAAAGCCCGCGAGCCAGATCAGCGACATGCTCGCCGGCAGAAAGTCATTTGGTGAAAAGATAGCCAGGGCTCTGGAACAAGCGTGGGATGCTAGGAAGCCGCCACTCTGGCTGGACGCCCAGAGCGGCCAATTCGTAGACGATGAATCCCGCGAGCCAACAGACGATGAGTTCGCTCTTGTTCCGCAGTTGAATATTTCAGCCGCTTGCGGAGATGGGAAGTACGCCGACCACGTTGTGGTAAAGGGCGGCCTCGCGTTCAAGCGGTCCAGTCTGCATGAGTTCGGCGTAACAGAAAAAACCGCGCGGGTCATCTACGCATCAGGTGGCAGCATGTGGCCAACGATACAAGACGGCTGCGTAGTACTCCTGAATACCGTTGACACCAGTCCGAAAGAAGGCAAGGTGTATGCAATCTGCACTCCAGACGGCGAAATTGTGCTGAAGCGGCTAGTCCGGGACTACAGCCCCGCCATCGGTGGTCAGGCCTGGATCATGCGCAGTGACAATCCGGACAAAACCACGCACCCAGACAAGGTTCTACCTCCAGATGACCGCACCATGATCGTGGGCAGAGCAATCTGGAATGACAACCGACTTTGAGCCGTCGATCTCGGAGCCCTCCAAGTTCTACATCGCCCCATTCCAACCACAAACAGGAAACGCGCATGAAACATCGGATTGCCTCGGCTGCCATCGTCGCCCTCACCTTTTGTAGCGCAAATATGTCTTGGGCACAGGCCACTGGTGGGCTCATGGATGTGTCGGCAGGTTTTGTTCAGACCCCAGGCGGTACGCGAAATGTAGTGATCCTGACGACGACCCCGGCAGGACTTAATTATTGCAAGGGCTGGCCTGCAGGCCTGATCCTGAGCAAAGAGAAAATTGGTGGGCGCCCTGGGCTTCAAAATGCGATTGGCTGCTGGAATCGAGAAACCAACTCGAACATCACATTTCGCTACTTTAGTCTTGCCTCCGGTAAGCAGGTCGAGTTCAGCATCCCGTCCGGACAATTGCAGCCAATGAAGATGAACGACAATACCGAATTGTTCTGACCTACTCTTAGTCTCGGCCACTGAAACCAAAGTCTCTTTCAGCGCACTCCGCGTAAATTAATCAGCACTCGCAAGCCCGCCATTTGGCGGGCTTTCTTGTTTCAGCGGTTCCATATCCAGCCCTACCGGCCATTCTGGTGAAAAAATTCACCATTTGGTGTTGACTTTAAATTCACCGTTTGGTGTAATGAATTCCATCAACTCACCGATGGAGTCGCCGTGCAACACCTCAAGCGCATCCCGCGCACCTTCCGCAAACAAGCTGTCCGCGTTGACCAACGCACGGCCGTCGTGCTGTCCGAGGGACTGTTCTGGTCCGTCGTCGGCGAGTTCACCACCCCGGCGCCCGGCCTGACCCCGGCATTCATCGCATCCGACATTGCGCTCGTCTTCGAGGACGGCAACGTCTCGTCGTCGCTGATCGACAGCTTGGCCGCCGAATTCATCGCTCACCTTGAGTTGCTGGCGTCCTATTCCCTCGACAGCCGGGAGGCAGCATGAACACGGTCGACGACAACAACGCCTACGGCACCACCGCTGAGAAGGCATTCCTCGACCAGCTGGCGCGCAGCAAAGACGCCGCCACGCTCCTGTCGAACTACATCGCCGCCGCTGACAAGCGCGCTGTCTGGCATGGCATCGACAGGACCGAGGTGCTGCTATACGCCGAGCTGCTGCTGGGCAATGCGCAAGCTGCGGCAACCACGGCGCAGCACATGGCGAGGGCAGCATGATCACCGCTCTCAACCTCGGACCGTGGGAAGCCTGCGGCAACTTGATCCGCACGAAGCGCGAAGCCGACGGCAGCGGCGGCTTCCTGGTCGCGGAAGTGCCGGCGAACACCGGCCACACAACGGAAAAGGCGCTGGTCATGGCCGCGGCCCCGGAGATGCTGGCCCTACTTCGGAATTTGATCGACATCGAAGGCCCGCAGCCAGGCAACTCCGAATGGGGCGACAAGGCTCGTGCCGTCATCGCCCAGGCCACAGGAGAGCAAGCGTGAAAGCTATCCGTGCCCTCGCCTTCTGGTTCGCAATTGCCATCGGTGCCGTTGCCCTGTCGGGCCTCTACGCCTGGCTGAACGAAGGCATCAATGCCCCTATCTCGTCGAGATCCGCATGAACTACGACCCGACATCCAACCAACTGCTGGCCGTGGCCAAGCACTCGCGCGCGATCGACATCGCGTGCGCTGTGGGCTTCGTCGTGGCCGCACCCCTGATCTGGTATCTCGCCGTCGCCATTCCCGCCGGCGCTCTGTTCTGACCCACCCACCCTTGGAGACCACCATGGAACAAGTCACGCCCGCGATCGACATGAAGGAAGTCGAGTCGTCGCAGATCCACAGCATCGGCCATGACGCCGAGAGCAGCACGCTGGCCATTCGCTTCCGCGATCGCCGCACCAACCTGCCGACGTCGCTCTACCACTACAGCAACGTCCCCGTCGCCGACTTCGAAGCCTTCCGCGACGCCGAGTCGAAGGGCTCCCACTTCGGCAAGCACATCAAGCCGCACGACAAGAAATACCCGTACGTGAAGGTCGAAGGCACGCCGGCCAAGGCCAACGCCTGATTTCCGCAATCTCAGGAGAACCACGCCATGTCCACCGCTGTCGCTGAAGACGTCCTTGACGTTGAAGCCACCACCAGCGCGCCGCGCACTGCGGCACTGCCGGCCCACCGTCAATCTGGCGCGCAGGCCACCTCCGGCCCGGTCACGCCCGACACCCTGCTTCTGATCGCAGTTGAAAAGGGCGCTGACCTCGAATACATCGGCAAATTGCTGGATCTGCGCGAGCGCGGCCTGGCGATGGAAGCGCGCAAGGCCTACGTCAAGTCGATGGCCGCATTCAAGACCGAGCCGATCACGATCCGTCGCAGCAAGGCAGTCGGGTACAACACACGCGAGGGTGACTTCGTAGGCTACACGCACGCAGAACTCTCGGACGTCACCGACGCGGTGGGCCCGGCCATGGCCAAGCACGGTCTGAGCTTCGCCTGGAACATCCTGCAAGGCAACGGCCTGATCACCGTTGAATGCGTGATCACCCATGAGCTTGGCCACTCCGAGAAAGTCGTGATGTCCGGCCCGCCCGACAACTCGGGCAAGAAAAACGTCATCCAGCAAACGGCGTCGACGATCACCTACCTCCAGCGCTACACCTTGCTGGCGGTCACCGGCATGTCCACCAAGGGCATGGACGACGATGGCGCAGGCGGCAGCGACGACGCTGGCGCTGCCCCGCCCGCGTCCGGGCGCCGCGACGAGCCGCAAGCCTTCTACAGCCAGGAGCGCTTCGACGAGAACAAGGCCAAGTGGCGTGAACTAATTCTCGCCAGGAAGAAGACTCCCGCACAGATCATCGCGACCGTCGAGTCAAAAGGCGTGCGGATGACCGAAGACCAGAAGAACACCATCGATTCCTGGAGTCACGAAAATGACTGACCACATCGTCCACACTTTGCTGCAAGGCTCGCCCGAGTGGGAAGCCTTCCGCTTCAAGTATCACGGCGCCAGCGAGGCCGCCGCCATGCTCGGCCTGTCGCCCTATATGAAGCGCAACGAGCTGCTGCATATCAAGAAGACGGCCATGCCGAAGGAATACAGCGACTTCGTGCAGGAGCGCATTCTTGACCGTGGCCACGAACTGGAAGCGATGGCCCGGCCGCTGGTCGAGGAAGACTTGGGCGAAGAGCTGTATCCGGTCACGTGCTCGCTGGGTGCTGAATCGGCTTCGTGCGACGGCCTGACTATGGCCGGCGACATCGCGTTCGAGCACAAGCAGTGGAACGAAGACTTGGCCGCCAGCGTGCGAGACGGCATCGTGCCCGACAGCCACATGCCCCAGTGCCAGCAGATCCTGATGGTGACTGGCGCCGAGCGCGTGCGTTTCACCGTGTCCGACGGCACGCGCGAGCGTTTCGTCTGGACTGACGTGAAACCCGACTACGCATGGTTCGACCGCATCCGCGCCGGCTGGGCGCAGTTCGACAAGGACGTCGCCGAGTACGAGCCGACCGAGCGTGAAGTCAAGCCCACCGGCCGAACACCGGAAACGCTCCCAGCCCTGTTCGTCGAGGTGCGCGGCCAGGTTACCGCCAGCAACCTGATCGAGTTCCGCGACCACGCCATCGCTGTGTTTCGTGGGATTAACCGCGAGCTGTCGACCGATCAGGATTTCGCCGACGCCGAAAAGACCGTGAAATGGTGCGGCGAGGTCGAGAGCAAGCTGGCAGCCGCCAAGCAGCACGCCCTGTCGCAGACCGCCAGCATCGACGAACTGTTCCGCACGATCGACGACATCAGCGCCGAGGCCCGCCGCGTGCGCCTCGACCTCGACAAGCTGGTCACCCAGCGCAAGACCGAGGTGAAGGAAGCCATCATCCGCGGCGGCCGTGAGGCCTATGCCAAGCACATCCAGTCGCTGAAGGGGGAAACCGGCGGCGCCTGGCTGGATCTGGGTACGCCGGACTTTGCTGGCGCGGCCAAGGGCAAGCGCTCGGTAGCGAGCATTCAGGATGCCGTCGACACGCTGCTGGCCAACTCCAAGATCGGGGCCGACGCCTCCGCGAAGCGGATCCGCGAGAACATCGCCTACCTCGACAAGGCAATCGCCGGTTACGAGTTCCTGTTTGCCGACCGCGTCGGGCTGGCCACGAAGCAGATCGATGACCTGCGCCTGGTGGTGTCGAGCCGCATCGACAAGCACAAGGCCGACGAGCTGCGCAAGGAAGAGGAACAGCGCGAGCGCATCCGTCGCGAAGAGCAGGCCAAGCTCGAACGCGAGGCGGCAGAGAAGCGCGCCGCCGAAGAGAAGGCCGCTCGCGAAGTCGAGCAGGCAGCGGCCCCGACGCCCGCCCCGGCACCAGCACCCACGCCGGTCGCCCGCCCTGCCCCCGTCGCTCGCCAGGCACCCGCGCGCCGCCCGGCTCCCCCAACCCGTCCGACCGACGCGCAGATCATCGCCGCGCTGGTCAGCCACTTCGAAGCCACCGAAGAGCAGGTCGTCGGCTGGCTCTGCGAAATGGATTTCTCCGTCGCCTGACCAACCACCGCAAATCACCCTTTCACTCACCTCCGGAGCCGACAAATGCTCGAACTCGATACCGATCTGGTCAAGATCAACCACGTCAACCCGCGCAATGAGAAGCACGGCGAGGATTCCGTGCTGGCGGTCGACCTGAAGCTGCAGGCACGTCTCTCGAACGACGTGCTGTCGCTGTTCTCGCCGACGCTCAAGTCCGCCTTCTATTTCAAGGATGACAGCCTGCAAGGCGACCTGGTCACCGACGCCGGCTACCTGCCGAACCTGAAGAACCCGGCGCTCGGCACGGTGAAGTGGGATGGCTCGTGGGAGCACCAGCGCTTGGTCATCCATAACGGCGTGCGGGCCGATTTCGACATCGTGCTCGACGAGGCGAAGGTCAATAAGCTGTCGTTCGATTTTCAGGAAGGCGGCACGGTGTTCGTCAACTTCCGCGTGCAGGCCCATCCGGACGAGTCCACGGCCGCGAAGCTGCTGGCGCTGCTCGGGCAGGAAGTGCACATGAGCCTGGACTACGAAGAGCCGGCCGAGATGAAGGAAGCCGCTTAACGATTCACGGGGGAAAGCGGATGTCGCTGGTCGCAGTGCTGGGACGGCAGACAGCCAGCGGATGCAGCGATTACCCCACCCTTTATCTGAGACGAGCAGAGCGATGAAGGCAATTTTCGTAGATCACTTC
>NZ_JWMB01000064.1:0-75113 GCF_000812445.1 Cupriavidus sp. SHE
GCCATCACCAGATGATTGCGGACTCATGAACCTGAAGACCTCCGTCACCAAAGCACCACGCGCCAATGGCGCCTCTACCGCCATGTCCGCATCTGGCGCCGCCGTCATCGTCAAGCCGGTTTCCAATGCGATTCGGATCCTGCGCCATCTGACCCAGACTGGTGCGCCTGAACGCGCCGCCGATGTGGCACGCCACCTATCCATCAACCCCAGCACCTGCTTCAATATCCTCCGCACCCTGGTTGCCGAGGAAGTAGTGGATTTCAATGCGCTGTCGAAAACGTACTCCGCCGGGCTCGGGCTGACCCGCCTGGTGGAGCATCTGGTAACGCAGGGGCAGCGCCTGCAGTTGGCCACACCGTTGATGCATGAACTTGCTGCCAGGTTCGGCGTTACGGTGACGCTGTGGCGCCGCATCGGCATCGACCGCATGGTGCTCGTCAGCTCCGAATCCAGTCCCACAGACCTGCATATCGGCATGCCCGCCGGCCAGCGGCTGCCGATCCTGATGGGCGCAAGCGGCAGGCTGTTTGCAGGTAGCCTGGGTCTGAGCGACGAGCAGCTGCGCGACGAGTTCGACCAGTTGCGCTGGGCACGCCCACTCTCATTCGAAACCTATATGCGCGAAGTCACCCGTGCCAAGCGCCGCGGCTGGGCCAGCGACGACGGCTACTTCGCCACCGGTGTACTCGCCATCGCCGCGCCAGTCCGCGATCCGTCCACCGGCATCTCTTTCACCGTCTCGACGGTGATGATCCGGGGCGACCGTGACGAAGCGGCCGTCGAGACGCTCGGCAATGCGGTGCGCGACCTGGCGCAGCACCTGGAGACCGTCATCTTCTGACGAGTACAAGCACTGCCACACATCCCCCCGGCGCGCTGAGCACGCTGCGAGCCCCTCCTCTTTCAGAGCCGGTGCACCTCCAGCATCGGCAAATCCCCCCAAGCTTCCGCATGCCACCACTCGTCGTCACACGGCCCGTGGCGGTGCGCTGCCTTGTGCCGGCCTCATCGTTAACCCTCAAGAATCGACACAGGCGCCCCATAAATTACACACATCTGTTGATTGTGTTCACATCTTTCTCTAATATCTCGAACACTATTCGACCTGTGCCGGCATCCGCCGGACAGCCTCACCCATATACCCACGGGGAACCCGATGAAACTGGAAGACCTCATTCTTGTCAGCGTAGACGACCACGCAATCGAGCCGCGCAATGCCTTCACGCGACACATGCCGGCAAAGTACAAGGGCCGCGAGCCCAAGGTCGTGCAAAAGGCGGGCCGTGACGTGTGGGTGTTCGAAGAGCAGGCCACTGGCTATATGGGCCTGAACTCCGTGGTCGGGCGACCCAAGGAGGAGTACGGTATGGAGCCGCTGGGCTATGACCAGATGCGCCGTGGCACCTGGGACATCCAGGCTCGCGTCGACGACATGAACGCCAATGGCGTGCTCGGCTCGCTGTGCTTCCCGACCTTCCCTGGCTTCGCCGGCCAGCGCTTCCAGGGCTACGCCGATCGGGGCGTTTCCCTGGCAGCAATCCAGGCCTACAACGACTGGCACCTGCACGATTGGTGCAACGCCGCCCCCGGCCGCTTCATTCCGCTCATGCTTACACCATGGTGGGACATGCAGGCCGCCGCATCGGAAGTCGAACGGCTGGCCCGCCAGGGCGTGCACGCGCTGGCGCTGTCCGACAATCCCACGCTGCATGGATATCCGTCGATCCACAGCGACTACTGGGATCCGCTGTGGAAGGCCTGCGCCGACAACGACGTGGTGATCTGCTGCCATATCGGCACCGGCGCCAAGGCGGCCCATGCCTCCGATGATTCGCCCATCGACGCGTGGATCACCTCGATGCCGATCTCGATCGCCAACTCGGCCGCCGACTGGATCTGGGCTCCGATGTGGAAGAAGTTCCCAAAGCTGCGCATGGCCTTGTCCGAAGGCGGCATCGGCTGGATTCCCTACCTGCTGGAACGCGCAGACTTCACGCACCGCCACCATCACGCGTGGACCATGTCGAACTTCGGCGGAAAGATGCCCAGCGATGTCTTCAACGAGCACATCATCACCTGCTTTATCGAAGACGAATTCGGCCTGAAGAACCTCGATTCAATCAACGTGGACAAGGTCACTTGGGAGTGCGACTACCCGCACTCGGATTGCACTTGGCCTCTGTCGGCTAATGTCTTCTGGGAACAGTCGCGGCATCTTTCAGACGACGTGATCAACAAGATCACACACCTGAACGCAATGCGTGAGTTCTCGTACGATCCGTTCGCCACTCTCGGCCGCGAGAACTGCACAGTGGGCGCGCTACGTGCCAAGGCCACCCACGTCAGCGTAGAGCCCGCGCTCGGCATGGGCGGCGCGGCACCGGTGCGTGACCCCAGCAAGCCCGTCACCTCCGGTGACATCAATCGAATGTTTGCTGCCGCGGACGCGCAAACCGCGCTGTAAGCCGGCCCAAGTTTGCGGGCGCCGCGGCGCCTGCAACTCGCATCACTTCGATATTCTGGAAATTGACATGCGCACCGTATTCCGGGAAGACCACGAGCATTTTCGCGAGCAGGCCCGGCGCTTTATCGACAAGGAAATTGCGCCGCACCTTGCCGATTGGGAACGTGCAGGTATCGTTCCAAAAGACGTTTGGCGCAAGGCCGGCGATGCAGGCCTGCTCTGCACCACCGTGCCGGAGGCATATGGCGGCTCGGACGGTGACTTCGGTCACTCCGCCGTAATGATCGAGGAACTGGCACGCGTCAATGCCACCGCAGTCGGCTTCACCACCCACTCTGAGATCGTCGCACCCTACATCGTCGCCTACGGCACCGAGGAGCAAAAGCAACGATGGCTGCCGCGCATGGCCAGAGGCGAGCTGATCGGCGTGATCGCAATGAGCGAGCCAGGGATCGGCAGCGACCTGCGCGCAATGCGCACCACTGCGAAGCGCGATGGCGACGGCTATATCGTCAACGGGCAGAAGACGTTTATCACCAATGGTGGCAATGCCGGCCTGATGGTCACCGCCACCAAGTTGGATCCGCAGTCACGCGACTTGACGTTGATTTGCGTCGAGGAAGAGCGCGAAGGCTTCTCCAAGGGCCGGCTGTTGGAGAAAATCGGACTGAAGGGCCAGGACACTTCGGAGCTGTTCTTCGACAACGTGCACGTGCCCGTCGCAAACCGCCTGGGCGAGGAGAACCAGGGCTTCCGCTACCTCACGCACCAACTCGCCTGGGAGCGGACCATTATTGGCATACGCGCCGCAGCCTCGGTCGAGGCGCTTCTTGGCGAGACGATCCGCTACACCCGCGAGCGCGTCGTATTCGGCAAGCCGGTGTTCGAATTCCAGAACACGCGCTTCAAGCTGGCCGAGGTGAAAGCCAACGCTACCATGCTGCGCGCATTCGTCGACGAGTGTCTGGGTAGGGCCATGCGCGGCGAACTGACGGCCGAGACCGGCGCAATGTGCAAGCTGATGGGCTCTGAGCTCCAGGGCAAGCTGCTGGATGAGCTTCTGCAGCTGCACGGCGGCTACGGCTTTATGAGCGAATACATGATCGGCCGCTCATGGGTGGATGCACGCGTATCACGCATCTATGGCGGCACCTCGGAAATCATGAAGGAGATCATCAGCCGCTCGCTGTGATCCTTGTCGCAATCCCCGCTGAATTCCAACAAACAAGGAAACCTACTATGCCCATGTTGTCGTACATTGCCCACGACGGCGCACGGACCGATGTGGAAGTCGCCAGCGGCGTTACTGTCATGCAAACCGCCTTGGAACGTGGCGTCACCGGTATCAACGGCGACTGTGGCGGTGCCTGTCAGTGCTGCACCTGCCATGTCTTCGTCGAGGAGCCGTGGCTGTCGAAGCTACCGCCGCTCGACGACATGGAAGATGCCATGCTTGACAGCACCGCTGAACCGAGGCGGTCCAACAGCAGGTTGTCCTGCATGCTGACCATGACCGCCGAGCTGGACGGCCTGGTGGTTCACCTACCGCCCTCACAGATATGAACCACGCGCATCCCCGTTCCCCGGGGATGCAACGCTCCGCGGGGCTGTATCGCCCCCTCACACCTCTCTCAGCCCCAAATCACAGGCACCGAGTGCGGCCCGCGCAGTTGCGCACCGACAATCTCGGGCGCCGGCTTTGACGGATCCAGCCGCAGGTTGGGTAGCAGGTCCAGGATGGCATTGAGCGCGACCTGCAGCTCGACCTTGGCGATGAACTGGCCGATGCACATGTGCGCGCCAAAGCCAAAGCCGAACGAGGGCTTGGGCCGCCGGTCGATATCGAAGGTCTCGCTGTTCTCGAAGGCTTCCTCGTCTCGGTTCGCCGAAGATACGATGCACTGGACCATCGCCCCCATCGGAATGCGCACCCCGCCGATCTCGACATCCTTTGCGGCCTGGCGGACCTTGAATGTCGCCACAGGCTCGAAGCGCACGGCTTCATCGATGGCCCTAGGCACCAGGCTGCGGTCCGCGCGTACCCTTTCAAGCAGCGCCGGTCGCTCAAGCAACAGCGCCATCAACGAACCGAACGTGCGCGTGGTGGTTTCTCCCGCCGCCGGCAGCAGGGAGCGGACAAAAGTCGTGACCTCATGATCGTCCAGCCCGCGCCCCTCATACTCAGCGCGGATCAAGCGGCTGATCAGGTCTTCGCCCTGCGCACCGGCCTTGCGCACCTGGACCACCTCTACCTTGACTGCGTCATAGAGCGCCTGAGCCGCTTCCATCGCGGCCTTGCGGGCCAGCGCGGCGCGCTCTGCGTCCACCTGCGGCCCCGCCAGGATCGCCAGGGCCCAAGCGGCGTATTGTTCAATCTGCTCGGGCCGGTCGTCGGGGAAGCCCATCAGCGAGTAAATCAGGCGGATAGGGAAATGCAGGCCGAAGTCCATCAGATCAGCCTGCCCGGCGGCGGCCATCGGACCGATGTACTCATTGCGCACGATGGGCTCCATCTTCGATTCGCGCCAGCGGTTGACCACGTCCGGCATGAACACCGGTTGCAGCAGCGCACGTGCCCGCCGGTGCGCTTCCCCATCCATGCCGGTCAGGATGAGGCCATCGAAGAACGCGCCCAGGCCCTCGGCAATAAACCCGCTGGTGAAATTGGCCGCATCGCGCAATACGGTCATTACATCCTGGTACCTGAACAGGGTGAACGTCGGGCGGTTCGGATCGAGTCCCGCAATGGTTGGCACACCGAGCGTTGCCATAAAATCGCTCTCCAGTACCGGCGTGTTCCTCCGCATGTCGCGATACACCGCGTGCAGATCTACATCCGCGCCGCGGTAATTGTTTGCCACGCCAGCAAAGGCGCTTTCAAGGGAAGTCGCTTTCGCGTTTGTCATCACAGTCTCCAGTGGAATTCGAGGTTAGCCGCGCCGGTAGCTGAAGCGGGGATTCATCAGAATCGCCACGGCACGCTGACTCATAGTCAAGCCAACTTTATTGAACATTTTTCTTAATTCTGATCTACTTATCCATTCAAGACAAGACGGGGCGTCCCTGAGGCGCAACCCGGTCGGAGACCCGGATGGCGATCGCGCCAGGCCCGGTTACCGGTGACAACCCAGGATCGAGACAGCCATGACAGCTAGCCAAAATTATGATGTGGTGATTGTCGGAGGCGGCCACAACGGCCTGTCCGCCGCGTGTTATCTGGCTGCGGCCGGCAGGAAGGTGCTGGTACTGGAAGCGCTGGAAAAGGTTGGCGGCATGGCATCTTCGGGCTATCTGCTGCCTGGTGCGCCGGAGCATCTAGTGCATCCCTGCGCGCTGGACATGATGTCGATGCGCGTGCATCCCCGTGTGCCGCTGGAGCTTGAACTGCAACGCCATGGCTTCCGGCAAATTGAACTGTCACCGGGCTATGTGTACCTGCATCCGGACGGTACCTCCCTGGTGTTCTGGCGCGACCCCGAGAAGACTGCCGCCGAGATCCGCCGCTACAGCGAGCGCGACGCCGAGGCGTTCCTTGCTTTCATGAAGGTCGTCAATGCCTTCATCGACATGGCGGTACCAATGATGCGCGTGGACCCCACGGAGTTCAATCTTGGCGCCAAATTCACGGCGTTCCGTGCGGCCCTGCGCAATCGCAGGCTCAAGCCGGAACTGATGGCGCTGCTGACGGGCTCGGCGTACCAGGCCGCTATTGAGCGATTCGAGCATCCCATAACGATTTCCGCAATGTGCTGTCTGACCGGGCTGGCTGGCTCGATCACCAGCGACGGCAGCGGCATCTACTACGCGCTGCTTGGCTTCCTGCATCGTTTCGGCGTGGGCCGCGTGGTTGGTGGCATGCAGAGCCTTTCCAACGCCATGGCATCCCGCCTGAGCGAACTCGGCGGCGACGTCGTGACCTCGGCCAAAGTCAGCGAGATCCTTGCCAGCCGCGGCCGCGTGCGGGGCGTGCGGCTCGCCGATGGCCGGGAGTTCGGCGCGCGCGCAGTGATCGGCAGTTGCCATCCGAAGGTGACGCTTGAGCTGGTCACACCTGGCCAGATCGAGCCGCGCTTGCTCACGCGTATTGCCCACGCGCCGGCCAACGCACACGGCGCGTCGCCGGTGAAGGTCGACATGGCGCTCAGTGGCCAGATCTCACTCAAGCGCTTTGAAGACCAGCGTGGCGACGGCCTCGACCTGCGTAAGACCTGCCTGCTGATTGGCACCGCCGAGGCGGTGCTCGAGAATTTTGCGTCTTCCGCGCGTGGAGAAGTGCCAACGCTGCCCTACCTCACCATCACTGCACCCAGCGCGGTGGATCCATCACAGGCGCCACCGGGACAAGACACCGTGTATCTGTATCCGCCCGCCATGCCGGTAGCGCCACGCGAAGGGTGGGACGCCATACGCGAGCGCGTGACGCAGCAGGTCATCGACCAAGCCAGCGAGTATGTTGACGGCCTGCGGACGCAGGAGATTGCGACCCGCATGGAGGCCGCGCCGGATTTCACGCGCCGTCTGAACACGGTCAACGGCTGCGTGGTGCATATCGACACCACATCCATGCGCTCCAGCACCTTGAGGCCAGCCTATGGCCTGGGCGGCAAGACGCTTCCGGTAGCCGGGCTGTACCTCGGCGGCGCCGGGATCCACCCCGGCGGCGGCGTCAATGGCATGCCCGGGCGGATTGCCGCACAAAGGGTGCAGCGCTTCCTGGCGAAGACGATCACCGACGACCAAGCGGAGATGAATCGCTCTGTGCACGCTCTCACACCCGATCACGCCGCCTGACCGAGGCGCCGGCGGGCCTCGGCGTCAGCACGCAAGCGCTCACTGCGCAGGCCGTGCCAGCACCGGGCGCTCGCCCGACAGCACTGCGGCCAGCACGAACTCGACTGAAAAGCGCCGCCACACGGCGATTCCCTCGGGCGAAGTGCTATCGAAGCCGGACACGGCGGAAACGGTATAGCGATTGGTGAATCCGCCGGTCGTCAGCAACGCAGACGCAGCGTAGAAGAGCCGCGCGTCGGTGCCCGCGCGGAACTCCCCGCTTTGCTCGCCACGGCGCAGGATCCGCTCGACCTGGGCGACCAGCGCGGGCGCCTTGTCAGGAAATCGCCGGCATTCGTCCGTGTTCTGCTCGTGATAACGCAGCCCTTCCTGCGCCAGCAAGCCAAGTGTCGGGTCGGTCCGGTACTGATCGAACGCATATTCCAGGAACGATCGCAACGCAGCAGTGGGCTGCAGATGATCAAGATCCAGCGCGAGCAAGTCGGCTAGTACCCCCTCGGCGGACTCGTCGAGGACACTCGCAAAGAGCTGTTCCTTGCTGCTGAAGTAATGATAGACCAGCTGCTTGGTCACACCGGCCGCGCGCGCGATGTCGTCCACGCGCGCCCCCGCCAGCCCCTTGACCGAGAACGCTTGCCGCGCTTCCTTCAGTAGCCGCGCGATTGTGGCGCGCTTCTTCGACGGCAATGCGGCCGCGCCGGCGCCGGGACTGGTACGATTCATGGTCGGATCAATTGATTGAAACGAGGCCCGTTCAGAAGCCCTGCGTCAGCGGCCGTACGACGATCTCGTTGACGGCAACATGGGCCGGCTGGGAGATTGCATAGATCACCGCATCGGCAATCACGTCGGCCGACATCGCCCCCTCGTACAGCTGCCGGGAGCGCTCCTTGAACGCAGGCACGGTAATGCTCTCGACCAGTTCGCTGGTGACCAGCCCCGGACAGATCGACGTCACCCGGATCTTGCCCACGCACTCCTGCCGCAACCCGTCGCTGATCGCGCGTACGGCGAACTTCGTGCCCGAGTACACCGTGCCGCCGGGGCCGACCGACAGACCGGCCACCGACGAAACGTTAATGACATGCCCATGGCCCTGCGCGAGCATGTCGCCCAGCACGGCATGGATGCCATACAGCACGCCCTTGATGTTGACGTCGATCATGCGGTTCCAGTCTTCGACCAGACCTTGCGCGATCATCGAGACCGGCATGATGCCAGCGTTGTTGACCAGCACGTCGATGCGGCCGAAGCGTTCACGGCCCGACACCGCCAGCGCCTGCAGTTCTTCCACCCTGGTCACGTCTGTGGCGGCCCACAGCACGTTGTCACCCAGCTCCTGCGCGAGCTGGGCGAGCCGGTCGACGCGACGCGCGGCCAGCACCAGCCGGGCGCCCTGCTTGGCGAGTTGACGTGCAACGGCTTCGCCGATGCCACTGCTGGCGCCCGTGATCATGACGACCTTTCCTTCGATTGGATTCATGCTCTCTGTCCTCTTTTGGTTGTTCCTGGCTCCCCGGGGGCTGTGGGACGCATACGGCTGGCGACGTCCCGCGGCCCTCATCCGGCAAGTGATTCGATCAGGCGGGCTTCACCCGTTTCCTCGGTCACCCACTTAACCATGCGCCGGATCGGCTCGATGGCATCTTGGCGGTCCAGGTTGTGCTGCAGCGTCGCGGCAGCGCCCAGCGAAACCAGCCGCTGCGCGCCTTGAAAGGCTAGCTTGTCGCGCATTGCCACCTTCAGTGATTCCGGGAAAATGCCGATGGTCTGCGTATAGGCATTGACCGAGCGGATCGCCATGTCGATGTCGTCGACCGGCACCAGGTTCCCCACCCGGCAGCCAAGCAACTGCGAGAAGCTTACCGGCGTGCCGTCGCGCGATACGATCATCGCGCCCTCGTTGCTCCTGCCGCCGAAGACCGTGTAGTCCTCCTCGACCAGTTTGACGCCATCGATCTCCTCCTTCAGCGCCGGATCGAATGCCTTGTGCGGCGTCGACAATGTGGCGGGCAGCTCCTGGAGCGCCTCGAAGGCTAGCCGGGCAAGCTGCTCGCAGCGTGCCAGCCCGGCTGCGTCGGTGCCGGACTGCACGTAGACCACGCGAGCGCTGACACAGGCTTCCTGGTTCTGCGCGCCGACATCCAGCGCCAGCCTGCGCGCCACACTGACCAGCGTGGCCTCGTCGTCGAAGGCCTCGCGGCCAATGATGGTGCCGCTGAGCTTGGGGTCGAGCGTAATCAGATCCAGCCCTGGCTGCAGGTATCTGGTGATGTGCTTGACCGAGTCAAAGCCGCCCCAGGCAATCAGTTTCTCGACCTTGCGCGGGTCGTAGATCCGCTGCTCCACCTGCTCATCACCGCCCTTCCAGTAAGCGACGCTCAGGTGGCGCGTCAGCGGGTGGTCGGGCGCCATATCGATCATTGTTCGTGCGATCGCCATGGAGGTCAGCGGATCGTTCGAGGGCGCCTTGATGATCGCGTCCGAACGCGTCAGGGCGTTGCGGATCACCGTCAGGACGGCGACCACCGGCGCATTGCCGGCAATCACGTGGACACAGCGAGCGCCGAACGCGCGCGTTCGGGCGGTCACGCCCGGAATCAGGCTGCCCGGCTGCTCGACCCAGCCCTCAAGGTAATCCGCCCCCACCGAACGGGCCACGATGTTGTGGAGCTCCTGGCGCTCGAACAGGCGCGGCGCGCGGCTGTAGTGAAAGCGCAGGATGCTTTCCGACAGGCCGGACGTTGCGCACGACAGCTCGAACGCCTGCTGCAGGTGCTTGTTGTCGGAGAAAACCAGGCGCTGCCCCAGCTCGACCAGGTACTCGACGATCTGGTCGAGGCTGAGTGTGTAGAGGTCCGACATCATCGACGGCGCGCGTAGCGCAAGTTCTGACGCGTACTTGCTGACGTCCGGTGCGGTGAACGATACTCCACCGCGACGGCCGCCGAAGGTGAGTTCGTCGCCTTCGATGATCTTGCCGCGGATGATCAGCGGGACTCCGTAGGGTGTGCTCATGGATGTCTCACTCTGACAGTTCGTTGAGAAAGTCCAGCGCGTGGTCGTGCGCGGCAGGCGCGCCCGCGCAGATCACCTTGTCGTCGCCGCCCTCCTTTTCGCTGTAGCGGCGGATATCGGGCAGCAGGTAGGCACCCGTGCGGCCGCATTTGCATGGCGTCTCGAGACCGTGCATGGTGATCTCATCCCCGGTCACCAGGCCGGCCCAGTACGTGCTGGGCAATAGGTCCAGCGAGGCGAAGCGCCCGGTCAGGCCATCCTTCCGTGGCAGCGGCCGTCCGTTTGAGGGATCGAGCAGGAACGGAATGGTGGTCGGCGGCACGTGGTAGTGCCCTTCCTCGCAGCGCATGCAAAAGCCCATCTGCTCGCTGCACCCGTAGAACTCATAGAAGTTGTTGAAGCCGAGGAACTCCACCAACTGCTCGCGCCAGTTGTCAGGCATGTTCTTGCCCTTCTTGCCACCGCCGGTGTGCAGCACGCTGGCGGGGCCGAACACCTGGCGCGCGCCGTGCGAAAGCCCCACTGCCGCGGTGTCGTACAGAATGGTCCAAACCGCCCCGATATAGACATCCTTGCCGCCAAACCGGCGGATGGCCTCAGCAAAGAACTTGCGCAACTGCTCGGGGCGCTCGCGCTCCACACGCACCAGTTCTTCACGTTTGGCCATCAGCGCCGGCGAGATCTGCAGCGAGCCGAGCTCACCCTGTGCTTCGGCAGCGGCAAGCCGCCCGGAGAGCGACGCCACATCGGCGGAGAAGCGCGAATCGGGATACATGAACAGCGCGTTCTCTTCGCCACCGGCATACATCTCCACTTGGTAGCCGCTGCCCCGGGCCGCGGCGCTCGCCCCTTTTCGGTAGGTTGGAGCGATCAGGGGGCGCCTGTTCTTCATCATGTCGGGGCCGCTGCCCGGGCCGCGCCAGTCGCGAATGCGGCTCGCTGACAGCTCGATGTTCTGCCGCCATTCCCGGTCGGTGCGAGGCAGAAAGGACAGCTTGCCGGTGGTGCCCGAGGTATGGAATACGCGCAGCTCGGTCTGGGCGTCCAACAGGTCCATCCATTCGTCGATCAGCGTGACACCGCTTGCATCGACCTCGCTCAGGTCCTGCGTCGTGAGGCCGTTAAGCCAGCGCGTCAGCTTGTTGAACTGGCTACGCTCCAGATAGGACATCGGGTAAGACTTGTATACGGTATGTGCAAACAGCAGCGGCGCCACGTCGGCAATGCTGGCGATCTCGCCGATACCCTGCTCGGTGGCGAGCCGGTCGAGTACCGGGATCTTCTTGCGCATCTCGGCAAATCGCTTGCGCGCGCCGCTGAGCTGAATGTTTTCGATCTGTTCAGCGGTGAAGTGGAAGGCGTCGTCGTAGCACGCGCCGATCAGCGCCGTGGGTTCTTCCAGAAGGCGGGAATACAGGTCTGACATAGGGTCTCCCAGGTTGAGTTCGCGGACCGCCTCGGGCCGCTGCACCTGTTGGTTGGTGCATGCAGGAATGCTATTGAGACCCGTCGATGAACAGAAGCCGTAGTTGTTGTTCTATCCAGTCAAACTATCGCCAGACGGACTTCGCACACGCACAGCGCTATCTGACGGCCCGACGCGCAGGCCGATGGCGTCGATACGGTACTCGCGCGGCGTGCGGCCAGTGGTCTTGCGGAACGCCGCGCCAAAGGCAGCAGCGCTCTGGAAGCCGCACTCGAACGCCACAGCCTTGATCAGCACGTCGCGGCGCGACAGCAGCGACTTGGCCTGGCGGATGCGCGCGTCGGCAATGAATGCCCCCAGCGTGGTGCCGGTGCTCTGCTTGAACACCCGAGCAAGATGCCGTGGACTGATCCGACACGCCGCGGCCAGTTCGGTGATGCCCGGAGACGGGCCGCTGGCCGCCTCGACCCGCTCGCGAATCAGCCGCAACTGCCAGGGGGCGAGCTTCGCGCCCGCGCCTTTGCGTGCGGTCTGGAAAGACCGGAAGCGACGGGCGACGTGGACCAGCATGGCATGCACCAGCGATTCCGCCAGGCACTCGCTACCAAAACTCGGCTCCAAGGCCTCGCGCGCAAGCAGCAGCATGGTGTCGCGCACTGCCGGCAGGCGCAAATCGCGGCACACGTCCAGTTCGGCCGCGCCCCACTGCCAGTCGCGGAGGCCGTCGAGCCATTCGGCTTCGAACATGCAGCACACCACCCGGCGGCGGATGGGCCCGCAGCGGACATGGAAGGTCTGGCCGGCGGGCACCAGTACGCTGTCGCCCAGCGGAGCGAAATCCATGTAGCCGCCATTCCCGACAAAGGTACCGCGATCCAGTGCGCTGCGCTCGTCCAAGCACTGATCGAGATAGCACATCGAAGGGCGGAACATCGCATCGAGCGGATCCTCCAGCGTCAGGGTCCGCACGCTGACCTCCAGCGCTGGCGCACAGATATGCGCATCGATGGTGAGATGCGGTGCCGGCATGCGCGGCCGGCGGACGAGCCCGCCGTCCGTCACCGTGTAGAGGTCGGAGACGTTCTGATCCATGCGCTGCCTGTCTGGTTGTCGGCTGCGGAGATGCCGGAGCGCTCCCGATGCAATCAGGGCAAGGGAAGAGAATGCCCGGTTGTTGCCGAAAATATTACACACTATCGACGTAACTGTCTAATATCTGCCATGGCAGCTTGCCCTGATGGCACGAGAATGACAGCCAATGGTTTGACACCGCGTCAAACAGGAATGCCGGACTTCCTCGCGCTGCGTCGCTAAGCTGCCCAGTACAGAACACAACACAGCCTGACGCCATCGTGCGCAAGGCAGGACACTGGAAGGAGACCCATGAACGCACCACTGGCAACACAAACCGCTATTCCGGAACTTGATCTCGAGGCCGCTTACCACGCAGTCTCGGACACCTTTCGCGGTCCCGACCTGGACATCCAAGCGCTGTGCCGCGAGATGCGGCAGAAGAACCCCGTGATGGAGGGCGACTTCGTCGCCACCCACCTGGGCGTGCCGACCAACGCCGGCGCCAAGGCAGCAAAGTGCGCGATCACCTTGTTCAAGTACAAGGACGTGATGGCGGTAATGCGCGACGCCACCACCTTCACCAACGGCTTCATTGCGGAGGGCCTTGGCGCTTTCTTCGATGGACTGATCGTGCTGGCGATGGATGGCGACGCGCACCGGAGGGCGCGCAACCTGCTGCAACCCGTGTTCATGCCGGAAACAGTGAACCGATGGCGGCCCGAGATTGACCGCGTGATCCGCCAGGACTTCCTCGAGCCTATGGTGCCGGCGAAGCGCGCCGAACTGATGGACTTCGGCCTTTACTTCCCGATTCGCGAGATGTACGCGCTGATGGGCTTCCCCAGCGACGATCCGGCCAGGTTCAACCAGTACGCCACCTGGGCGCTGGCGATGGTCGCGGGCAACCAGATAGATCCGGAGAAAATCAAGATCTACGGACCGATCGCTGCGGCTGCGGTGAAGAGTCTCTATGACGCTGTAAAGGAAGCGGTCGTTCAGCGCCGCGCAGAAGGTGCGCAAGGCGATGACCTGATCAGCCGCCTGATGCGCGCTGAGTACGAAGGTCACCAGCTTGACGACCATGAGGTCACCACCTTCGTGCGCTCGCTGCTACCTGCGGCCGGCGAGACCACCACGCGCACCTTCAGCTCGGTCATGACGCTGCTGCTCGAGCGACCCACTCTGGTCGAGCGCGTACGAAATGATCGCAGCCTGATCCCGAAGCTGATCGACGAAGCAGTTCGCTACGAGCCGGTGGCCACCTTCAAGGTGCGGCAAGCGTCGCGTGATGTCGAGATCGGCGGCGTCAAAGTGGCCAAGGGCGCGCTAGTGCAGTGCATGGTGATATCCGCCAACCGCGACGAAGAGGCGTTCGAGAACGCCGATGTCTTCGATATCGACCGCAAGCCGAAACCTTCGTTCGGCTTCGGCTTCGGCACCCATATGTGCATTGGCCAGTTTGTCGCCAAGGTGGAACTGCAATGCGCGATCAACGCGATCCTCGATCTCTTTCCAAATATACGCTTGGACCCCGACAAGCCTGCCCCGCAGATTGCCGGCGCCCAACTGCGGGGTGCGAAGTCGGTACCCGTAATTTGGGACTGACCGTCATAGGTGAAGCGGCGCATCGCGCGGCTCCGTCGTCACTATCACGTTGTTTTTACTACCGAACATCATGAAGAACTTCAAGACCGTCCCCGAGCGTGGCGACTTCGCGTACCAAGTGCTGGTCGGCCCCCACAAGGTCAGCGGCCGCGCCATGCACGAGCTGCGCGGCTTCTTCGGCCTCAGGCTGACCAAGGGCATGCCCTTTGGCTGCGTGCGCGATGATGAAGGCGAGATCTACGCCTTCGTGCGTGCCGTCAACGAGCCAGGCAGCACGCCGAATCCGACCCGGTTCATCTACCAGTCCACGCGCGTTGACGGAGAACACCTGCGCATCGACCAGTCGCGCATCAAGGCGCAGGCCATGACACTGTTCCCCAGGCGCTGGCTGGAAGGCGACACGGCCTGCTGGTCCAGCCTGGACGGCGAGCCAGGCAATCCATGGTTGCTGACGGCATCGGGTGAGGGTCTGACATGGAAGGAAGAAGGCCTGTTCGAATTCAGCGGGCGCTTGCTGGGCCAGGGCATGCAGTGGTACCTCCCCGGTGTGAACTGGGGCACGTTCTATGTCTCGCAGGTATACGATATTGCCGGCATCTGCGAGGGGCGCGAGGTCAGGGGTCTGATGGCATTCGACCAAGCTTATATGGCCGAAGGCGGCGCCATCCATTTCAAGAAGGACCTCGTCGTCAACAACAAGATGCATGTAATCTGGTGGACGTTCGCCACGGTCTACAAGGACGGCAGCTGGGATCTGGGCTCTTTCATGGTCGGCCATGACAACCTCGGTTACGCCATTTTTCAGAACGACAAGGGCGAGATCCGCACCACCACCGATATCGAAGGCAGCGTGCGGCACAAGGACGGCAGCTACTTCGTTGAGAGCGCGCGCATCGTGCTAGACGGCCACGAAGAATGGGAATACCTGCCTTGCCCCAAGGGCGAGATGACCGACTTCGTCGGCGGCTTTCCGATCACCGCCCAGCAGGAAGGCCGCTGGCGGCGCGTCGGCGATACCCGCGAGCCCGACCGCTGGGTAGGCTGGGGCGAATCCGACCGCCGCAACGGCACCGCCCGCAATGTGCGCGGCACCGACATCTGACCTGCACAGTCCAATCCCGGCGCGCACACCCGCTGCGGGCCGGCCCTGTCCCGCCTTCCTCGGAGCTTAAGCATGATCGACACCGAACGTATCGAAACCTTCCTGAACCACCAGACCGAACACTGGAACCAGGGCGACAAGCAGGCCTTCCTGGAGGACTACCGGCGCGTTGCGCCGGAAGGTCTTTCGATTGAATATGTTGGCCGCGCGCCGCAAGACGGCTGGTCGGTGCTGGAACAGATGTGGGAGCAGCAGCGTGCGAAGATCCGCGTGGAGCCGGTCGTCAAGATCGTCAATGGCAACGAAGCCGCCTGCCACGTGCGCAATGTCATCGTCGGCACGGGCCGCGCCATCGAAACCATCGAGTTGTTCCGTTTCGAGGCGGGCCGGCTGTACGTCCGCTACTTCATTAAGCCCTGACAGCGGTTCTGGCATCGCCGACGAGCGTCGGCTACGCGGGCTGCTCGGTGGTCACCACGTTGCGCAGCGTGCCGATGCCCTCGACACTGGCTTCCACCACGTCGCCGGGTCTCAGGAAGCGCCCCGTGCCCTGGCCGGTGCCTTCCGGCGAGCCGGTATAGAGCACGTCGCCACAGTCGAACGACGAACGCTCGTCGACAAAGCGCACCAACTCGGCAACATTCCAGGTCATTTCACCGGAGGAGGCATCCTGGCGCGTTTCGCCGTTGACCTTGAGCGTAAGCCGCAGGCTGGGGCTGCCCGCCGGAAACTCATCCCGCGTGACGATCCAGGGGCCCAGTCCCGTGGTACGGTCCTGGCTCTTGGCGCCGAACAGGTCCATGCCAACCCCTGGCGGGCCACTGCGCTGCAGGTCCCGGGCGCTGACGTCATTGCCGACCGTGTAACCCAGTACACTGGAAAGCGGATCGTCGCGGTCGACCCGCTCCGCACCGATCACCGCCACCAGTTCGACCTCGTGGTCCAACTCGGCGGTCAGCGGCGGATAGCGGATCGGATCGCCAGCGCCGATCAACGCGCCGTAGGCCTTGAGGAAGGCGACCGGCTGGCTATGGCTCTTCAGGCCGAAATCGGACTGAAGATGCTTGGCATAGTTGGCACCGGCCACCACCACGCGGTTGGTCTTTTCGATGGGCGGCAGCAAGCGGACGCCATCAAGCGGCCGCGGCGCATCGGCCAGCTTCAGCGCCGCGGCGCCCGCGCCGCGGGTCAGCGCGGGCGCCCACTCGGAAAAGGCGCCGGAGATCGGCGTGACTTCGCTGCGCGACGTATCCACCACTGCCCAGAACGGGGCACCGCCATCGGTGCAGCGGGCGATCTTCATGCGCTCACCAGTTGGCTGGATGGCGAGCCCAGCTTCGCCGGGTCCAGGTGCAGCAGCTTGCAGGCATTCTGCCAGCGGATCTTCTGCAGGTCATCGTCCGAAAGCCGCAAGCCGTCGGTCAGGTCGTGACGCACTGCATCGCTGCCGCCGAAATTGCTACCGTAGACGATACGGTCTGCGCCGATGATATCGACCAGCGCCTGGCGCATCGGAATCTCGTGTAGCTCCACATCGAAGTAGAAGTTCTTCAGGTACTCGAGCACTGGCTTCTTGTTGTGGACGAAATCGAGATTGGTATTGCATTGCGCCAGGCGACCAAGCTGGTAAGGCACGTAACCGCCGCCGTGGGTAATGTAGACCTTGAGGTTGGGGAAGCGGTCGAACACGCCACCGCAGACCAGGTTCCAGAAACAGCGCGTCTCGTCGTACTGCATGCCTACGATGGCGGTGGTCTCGTAGCGGTCGGTGTTGGCTTTGTCGCCCCATGTCACCGACTGGTTATAGCCGTGGATGAACATAGGGAGATCAAGGTCGCAAAGCGCTTCCCAGACCGGGTCCAGCTCAGGCGAGTCGAATTCCAGCCCTCCAAAGTTGGCGCCGCCCGCAACCAGGCCCTTTGCGCCCAGCTCGCCGCATGCGCGACGAAGTTCCTTTGCGGCCTCCTGCGGCACGTTCAGCGGTGCATGGGCCCAATACATCAGGCGATCGGGTGCTGCCGAGCAGTACTCGGCCAGCGTGTCGTTGACCTTGCGCGCGTAAGGCACCGAAAACTCCGGCTCGGTCCAGTACATGTAGCAATGCGACGGCACTGACACCACCTGTGCGTTCTGTCCGGCGGCATCCATGCCCGCGAGACGCACCTTGGGGTCGGCCCAGCGTGCAAAGTACTCGTCGAGCTTCAGCCCCTTGCCCGAGCGCACCGCGGCCTTTCGCTCAGGCGAGCCCAGCGTCAGGATCCAGTCGCCCACGCGCAGCTTGACGTCGCCGTCGGGGTACTGCTCGAAGAACGGCCCCCAGTGGGGGTGTTGGTTGTAGTAACCCGGATGCGGTGCGTGGGCGTGCAGATCGATCAGCATGAATGTCTCCTCTGTGGGGCACCGCGCTTAGTGCGCGGCAGCGGAATCGTCGATCCGAGGCGAACGCGCGCCGGACAGACCGTGTCCGGTCAACGCTCGAACGCGCTCAGATCATCGACATCATGCCAATATTAGTCATTATTTGCAAATGTGTTCAACTTATCGGTGTAGACTCGATGCGAGATGAACGATGGCATCCCACTTTCTTCCCTAGCGGCGGATCCGTGTGACGCCACCGAAACGCAGTGCATCGACCAGCCGCCCGATCCGCCGCGGCATGGCACGTCGCTCTGCATCGGCGCCGACCAAGTGTTCGCTCATCACGAAACGAATGATCAGATCGCAGATCAGTTCGCGATCCAGCTTCACGCCCAGGCGTTCGTCCCAGGCATCGAAGACGGGCGCAAGCAGATCCTGGAAGCGCACCACCGAATCATGAAAGATCCGCTTGAAGAAGCTCAATGCGAACTCCGGCGCAACCTCCAGCATGCGGCGCGAGCTGCCGGCGATCAGGTAGTCGTCGAGGTAGCTGATTAGCTTGTCGAAGCGCGCGTCTGGATCCGTGTAAGGCGCGAGCATCTCGGCCAGCGACCTGTGGAAGCTCTCGCGCTGGTGGCGGGAGAAGGCGTCCAGGAGCTCTTCCTGCGAAGAAAAGTAGCGGTAGAAGGTGCCGCGCGACACGCCGGCGGTATTGCACACGTCAAGGATCGAAATGCGTTCAGTTCCAGTCTGCAGAATCACCGTCTCGGTGGCAACGAAGATGCTCTCGATCGTCTCACCCGAACGCTTGTTACCGCGACGGCGGCGCGGAGCAGCGGATTCGGGCTGCCCTTCGCGCACGCGTGCCGCGGTGGACTTGCCGGTGGAGGTCCGCGGCGTTCCGGAGCTGACGTCAGGCTTCTTCTGTCCTGGCGCCTTGCCATCCTTTGCCCGGCCCTTTTCGGCCTCCTTTCGCGCGGGCTTGGCGGCAGCCTTCGCTACAGGCTTCTTGCCTGCTTTCGCGCGGGCAGGGGCAACCGGCATGGCTGCGGATTCATTGTCATTGGCCGCTGCCGGCCGGCGCTTGACACGCGGTGCTTCGACAAGGTCTTTGGTGCTCAGGGTCATCTACAGGCTCTTTGAGAAAGTGCGATTCAGGTCCGGCCGCGGGAAAACCCGCAGTTCGATCATGTAATACTAATAATAGAATTTCATTCTTGGATGAGAATATTCGGGAAGATCACCCGATCCTTTTGTGGAGACAATGATATGGCAGGGATGGGAAAGGCGGAAACTTGGTCGCTTGGCCAGCAAGACACCGTCATCGCCGCGCTGGATCGCGCCGTGGCTGCGCACCCTGAGCGGGTTCTGCTCGATTTCGCTGGAGAACTGTACACATACGGGCAAGTTGACCAGCTTTCTACCCGCCTGGCGAACTCGCTAGCGTCTCTTGGCATCCAGCCCGGCCAAACCGTTGTCACAATGCTGGACAACAACATCGACGCTGTGATTTCCTGGCTGGCAGTCAACAAGCTGTGCGCGGTCAGCGTGCCCGTGAATACCGCCCTGCGCGGCGAATTCCTGCGGCACCAGGTTGCCGACGCCGGCGCCCCGCTGGTGATCTGCGAAAGCGAATACGTCGACCGCATCGCAGCCGTGGCTGACGGACTTCCTGAGGTACGGCTGGTATTGCAGCGCGGCTCTGTCACAAACGCATCGTGCGGCAAGCTGCCGCTGGCGCCGCTGGACGCGCACCGGGGCGCCGATGACACACCTCCGCCGCGCAAGCCCAATCCCTGGGAACTTGCCAGCCTGATTTACACGTCCGGCACCACGGGCCCGTCCAAGGGCTGCATGATCAGCTACAACTTCATGTGCAACCTGGCCCGTCTGCAGTTGCGCGCGGGTCCGGCCACGGCCGATGACGTAACAATCACGCCGCTGCCACTGTTCCACATGAATGCGCTGGCGGTGGGCATCCTGTCGAACATCTTGGTCGGCGCACGCGTGGCCATCGTGCCACGCTTCTCGGTATCCAATTTCTGGCCCGAGGTGGAGCGCAGCGGCGCAACCATTGCCTCGATCCTCGGTGGCATGGGGGGACTGCTCGCTAACGCCCCGGACCAGGATGCCGCCAAACGCTGCTTCGGGCAGATCCATACCGTACGCGGCAATCCGTTCACCGAGGAAAGCAAGAAAATCTGGCGCGAGCGCTTTGGCGCGAAGCAGGTCGGCGGCAACGGCTACGGCCTGACCGAGGCGTGCGTGATCACTACGCTGCCGGCTGGCGAATATGCAGCGCCGGGCTCGTCCGGCAAGCGGATTCCCGACTTCGACGTGCGCATCGTCGACGATCTCGACCGCGAATTGCCTGCCAACACTCCCGGCGAGATCGTATGCCGACCACTGCGGCCGGACATCATGTTCATGGGCTATTGGCGCCGTCCGGAAGAGACGCTGAAGCTGATGCGCAATATGTGGTTTCATACCGGCGATATCGGCAAGTTCGATGACGAAGGCTATTTCTATTTCGTGGATCGCAAGAAGGACTATCTGCGCCGCCGGGGCGAGAATATCTCCAGCTTCGAGATGGAGAGCGCATTCTCAAATCACCCCGAAATTGCCGAGGTCGCCGTGCACGCAGTTCCGTCTGACAAGGGCGAAGACGACGTCAAGGTCACTGCGATCCTGAATCCAGGCGCCACGCTGACGCCCGAGGCCCTGTTTCACTGGGCGACCGACGCCGTCCCCTACTACGCGCTACCGCGCTACATAGAGTTCCGCGACACGCTACCCAAGAATCCCCAGGGCCGCATCCTAAAGTACCAGTTGCGCGACGAGGGAAAAACAGCGGGTACATGGGATCTGGAAACGACCGGCATTCAGGTCGCCAAGCGCTGAGGAACCGCTGATCAGTGAGGTCGGAGATTGGCCACGCAATTGATCTCGACCCCGTCAGCGTTTCCCTAAAGGAATTTCAACATGCAACAAGCCTACATCGTCGACGCCATCCGCTCCCCCCTGGGGCGCTCCAAGCCCGGCTCCGCCTTCACCGAACTGCACGCCACCGAACTACTGGCGCAGGTACTTGCCGGGCTGGTTCAGCGCAACAATCTCGACCCCGGGCTGGTGGACGACGTCATCACGGGCTGCGTCACCCAGGCAGGTGAACAATCCGCCGGCCCTGGCCGTGTGGCCTGGCTGGCCGCGGGCTTCCCGGAGCACGTGCCGGCCACCACCATCGATCGCAAGTGTGGTTCAAGCCAGCAGGCCGTGCACTTTGCCGCGCAGGGCATCATGGCAGGTGTATATGACGTGGTCATCGCCTGCGGCATCGAATCGATGAGCCGCGTGCCGATGGGCGCGGCCCGCATCGGGCAGAACCCATATGGCGCCTCCATGGAGTCTCGCTACGCGCCGGGCCTCGTGTCGCAAGGCGTGGCCGCGGAGCTGCTCGCGGCGAAGTGGAAGAGCTCGCGAGAGGAGATGGACAGCTACTCGGCACGCTCCCACCAGCGCGCTGCTGCTACTCAGGTAGCGGGCGGCTTCAAACGCGAAATCCTGCCGATTCGCACGCCCAACGGACTGATGGAGCAGGACGAGACCATCCGGGCCAGCACCACGGTCGAGCGCCTCGCGACGCTAGAGTCACCATTCCGCACCGAGGAGCTCAGCGCGCGTTTCCCGCAGATCGGCTGGAACGTGACCGCCGGCAACGCCTCGCAGATCAGCGACGGTGCCGCCGCAATGCTGCTCGTCAGCGAGCGCATGGCAACCCGGCTTGGCCTAACGCCCCGTGCCCGCTTCGTCGGCTTCGACGTGATCGGTGCCAGTCCGGTGGAGATGCTGACCGCCCCCATCCCCGCCACCCAGCGCGTACTGGCCAAGAGCGGCATGGCGCTCGATCAGATCGCTCACTACGAGATCAACGAAGCCTTTGCCAGCGTGCCGCTGGCTTGGCAGAAGTCCATGAAGGCCGACGGAGCTCGCCTGAACCCGCGCGGCGGCGCAATCGCGCTGGGCCATCCTCTCGGCGCTTCCGGCGTGCGCTTGATGACCACCATGCTGCATGCGTTAGAAGACAGCGGTGAGCGCTTCGGCCTTCAGTCGATGTGCGAAGCCGGCGGCATGGCCAACGCCACCATCATCGAGCGCATCTGAACGGCGCCTCCCTGCATATGCAAGAGATAGGAAATACAGCATGAAACTCGACAAGACCATGTCTGCCGTCGTCACCGGCGGCGCTTCGGGTCTCGGCCTCGCCAGCGCACGCCGCCTTGTGGAAAGGGGCGTGAAGGTCGTGATCGCCGACGTGTCCGAAGAGCGCGGTGCTATCGCACTGGATGATCTAGGCGGTCAGGCCACTTTCGTGCAGGCCGATGTGACAGACACTGAACAGATGACGCGCGTCTTCGACGCCGCCGTCGCGCTGGCCCCGCTTCGTGCACTGGTGCATTGCGCCGGCCTTGGGGGACCGGTCCGTGTGGTGGAGAAGGACGGCTCGCCCGGATCGCTAGAGACGTACGAGCGGGTCGTGCGGATCAACCTGATCGGCACTTTCAATGCCCTGCGCCTGGCCAGCGCCCGCATGGCGACCAACGAGCCTGTCGACGGCGAACGCGGCGCCTCTGTGCTGACCGCCTCCGTGGCCGCCTACGAAGGGCAGATCGGCCAGATTCCGTACGCCTCGGCCAAGGCAGGCATCGTCGGCATGACCCTCGTCGCCGCGCGCGACCTGGCGCAGCGCATGATCCGCGTCTGCACGATCGCGCCTGGCCTGTTCGACACGCCACTGCTGGCTCGCCTGCCCGAGCACGTCAAGACCGCGCTCGGCGCTTCGGTGCCACACCCGGCACGACTGGGTGCACCGGACGAGTATGCTTCGACCGCCCTGCACATCCTTGAAAACGCGATGCTGAATGGCGAGACCATTCGCCTGGACGGCGCCATCCGCATGGCCGCGCGCTGAGCGCGTCGGCCCCACCGAACTGATCGAGCGAAAAGGAGACACCCTGTGAACAACACACTCCTGCTGGAAACCCGCGGCAACGTGATGCTGATGACCATCAACCGTCCGCAGGCCCGCAACGCCATGGACTTCGAGACGGCCACCGCCATCGCCGCAGCGCTGGACGAACTGGACGCGCGCGACGACCTGAGCATTGCCGTGCTGACCGGCGCCGGCGGCAACTTCTGCTCCGGCATGGACCTGAAGGGCTTCCTTGCCGGTAAGCGCCCGAGCATTCCGGGGCGCGGCTTCGGCGGCATGACCGAACGCCCGCCGCGCAAAGTGCTGATTGCCGCCGTGGAAGGCTACGCGCTGGCCGGCGGCTTTGAACTGGTGCTGGCCTGCGACATGGTGGTAGCGTCGCGCGAAGCGAAGTTCGGCCTTCCCGAAGTGAAGCGTGGCCTCGCAGCCGCCGCAGGGGGCCTGATCCGCCTGCCGCGCCGCGTGCCATACCACGTGGCCATGGAGTACGCGCTGACGGGTGAGATACTCCCGGCCGAACGCGCCTATGAGCTTGGCCTCGCCAATCGCCTGACCGATGCCGGCGGCGCTCTCGACAGCGCACTACAACTGGCCGCTGCGGTGGGCGCCAATGGTCCGCTCGCCATTGCCGCCAGCAAGCGCGTGGTGGCGGAGTCCGGCGACTGGTCGCGCGAGGAGATGTTCGTGCGCCAGAAGCCGCTGCTCGACCCTGTCTTCGCTTCCGCCGACGCCCGCGAAGGGGCAGCGGCATTTGCCGAGAAGCGCAAGCCGGCCTGGAGCGGGAAATAGGCCACCTGGCCTGCCAAGGACGTTCGCACTTGCAACATCCCTCGCTCTTGAACGCTGCGTCCGGCCGCCCACCGCCACGCGCGGGGAGATCTGCTTCCCGCGCCGGAAACCGGCGCAGCGGTTCAGTATTCGCGTGCCGGCACGTGTGGCGGCCTGGAGTTGTATCCAGGCAAATGTAGCCCGCCGTCGACGTGTAGTGTCTCGCCAGTGATGAAGCGTGACATCTCCGAAGATAGAAACACGACGGCCGGCCCGATATCCTGCTCGGGGTCGCCCGACCGGCCAAGCGGCCTAGCTGCTGCGGAACGCTCGGCAAACCCCGGATTCTCTGCAGCCAGCTTGAAGAAGGTTGCACCCATCGCAGTCGGCGCAATCGCGTTGACCGTGATATTGAAGCGCCCCCATTCCGAAGCGGCACTGCGCGTCAAGCCGACGATGCCGGACTTCGCCGTGTTGTAGTCCGCATGCAGCCAGGCGCCGGTTTCGGTATCAATCGAATAGAAGTTCACAATGCGGCCCCAGCGATGCTCGCGCATATGCGGCATGACGGCGCGCATCGCCCACCACGTGGCCCACAGCGCAGAGGTCAGCGTCAGCTCGAGCATCTCATCGGTCTTCTCTTCTAGCAGCACATTGGGCGTAGGGATGAACGCATTGTTCACCAGGATATCGACGCGGCCGAAGTGGGCCACGGTAGCCTGCACCGCCGCCTCGATCGACGCCTTGCTGGTGACGTCGGTACGCACGAACAGCGCGCGCGCGCCAAGCCCCTGCAATTCCTGCTCGACCTGCTGCCCCGTTTCTTCGTTGATTTCCGCAATCACTACCGCCGCTCCTTCGCGCGCAAAGGCATGCGCCACACCGCGCCCGATACCGCCCCCGGCGCCGGTAATGATGGCCACTCTCTCGTTCAGCAAACCCATTGTGTGCCCCTTGCATTTATTGAACATAATTTCCAATATCGTACACTTTATGGTTTATGATGTCAGCAAATTGAAGGCGCGGATCATGCTGCAGCGCAGCTTCCCGGGCCAATTGCCAGAGGCGCCCCATGTTCAGACGTCGCATCATCGTCAGCAGCAAACCCGGCACCACCCAACCGCTGGTGCGTGCTGCGCTGGAAGACGACTTCCATCACTTCCACGTCGAAGTTCATGCCGCGGACGGACATGTCGCACGCATCGCCGGGTGGGCGCTGCGCCAACCCTACACGTCGTGCGGCGCCGCTGCAGCCCGGCTCGATGAGCTAATTGGCATGCCGCTATCCAGGGTGGCGCATGAGGTCACACGAGTGGCGGATGGCAGCGAACAGTGCACACACCTGTTCGAGTTGGCCGGACTAGCCATCGCCGCAGCGGCATGCGGCACGGCTCGCCGCCAGTACGACGTGGAGGTGCCTATGCGGGTGGCCGGGCGCACCCAGCCCCGGCTCGCTCGTGACGGCGTAAATGTACTCGCCTGGACTGTGCAGGACACCGTCATCGCGGCTCCCGCTCCGTATGCTGGCATCGACCTGAACCTGGGTATGGCGCGCTGGGCTCTGAGCACCTTGCCGGCGGAAGAGGCCGAAGCGGCGCTGGTGCTACGCCGCTGTACCGGCATTTCGCGCGGACGCGGCAAGCCGCTCGACGCCCAAGTCCATGCCAGTCCCAGCGGACGGTGCTACTCGCAGCAGCCGGTGCGTGCGATGAAGGCGCTGCGCGTAGTGGGTTCGACATGGGATTTCGCCACCACGCCAGAGGCGCTGTGTGCCGATGACCTAGAGTGGCTTGCTTTCTCTGCGCCTGGGGACGGCGGACCAACGGGGGGGTGAGAGGTCGGCAGCAGGAGGCGCGAATCCGGTACGGCATCTGGGAACAAAAAACGCCCCGCGAGGGGCGTTCGGCAATCTGAACAGAGATAGTCGGCTGCGCGCTAAAGGAAGATTGCCAGATTCGGCGTCCCCAACACGGACTGGTCCAGCAGTATCTCGCGGCGCGCAAGCTTGAACGATTCGCCGCTCTGTCGCAGTACATCGTGCCGTGCGCCGCTGATCAGGTCGAAGTCGTCAAAGTTGAAGCGGCTGCGCGTGATCAGCAAGTTGCTGCGTACCAGGAACTCGCCCGGATTTTCGCCTGCGAGCACCAGCACGTTGGACACCAGCCGGCGCGTGCGCGAAGGCGGGTCTTCGGCCCAGGCGCTCTTGGTCTCGGTCAGGCGCATTATACGACCCATGATCGAGCGGTAGTCATCGTGGTAGTGCTGCATGGTGCGGATCACGCTGGCTGCCTGCTGGGCAAACGGCCGCGTCTGCCGCACCGGCGCTGCATAGATCAGGTCTTCGGCAAGCGTCGCAGCCCAGTCCTTGAGCCTGATCTCGTCTAGCATGCAGGCTTCCTCATAGAGAAACTCTACCACCGAGTTGTAGACCGCCGAGCCGACCGGCACGCGGGTGGACCGGAGCGCCGGCGCGGTTTCCTCTTTCACTTCACTCATGACATTGTCTCCTTGTTCTTGGCAATGATTGACAGGTTTCCGGCTCAGCGCTCGGCGGTCATCAGCTCACGCCAGTGCAGCCACCAATGCCACTGCGTGTCATCCTTGGTGAAGCCTTCGTTGACAATGCCCGGGCCAGGCCAGCCTTGTGGCTTGCCTGTCTCATAGACGGCCTGGTACTTGAGCGTCATGGTCTTGCCCATGGCGCCCTTGGCTGCCAGCGTCATGTGCGGCCAAGTGTCGGAGTCGTCCTGCTCCACCATGCCGGACGTGCCGAAAAGCTGGATGGTCTGCTTCAGCATCTTTTCGCGGATCTCGGGCGGCGCGTCCTTCTCGGCGAAGATCCAATTGACGAACTCCAGCTTGTCCGGGCCCTTTGGCACGTAGGCGTGCATGGTCATCGTGCCCAGTGCCGTGCCATCGGCCTGCGGGATATACACAAAACCGAACAGAACATTTGGGAAGATACCGCCCACCTGCGGCGGCATCGTCGTCTGAACCTGCAGCTGCCCCTCATTCAGATTGTTCTTCAGCTGGCTCACCATTTCTTTGGTCATACCGGCCGGCGGCAGCACTTCCAGCTTCTCCTCGATGCTGAGCGCATCTGGGTCCAGGCCAGTCAGGCGGCGGATCTTCCGGCCCAGGTCGATGCAGCGCAGCGCGTGCCCGTGCGGAGAGCTGACTTCGACACCGTACATTTCCGGGCTAAGGTCGCCTCCGGCGCCCTCGCCTTCGCCCTTCTTGGAATAGGCCCCCACCTCGCCGAGCCAGCGGTGCAGAGTCAGGGTGTGATAGCCGTCGGCGGCAGACTGTTCGCCAGCGGCCTTCCAGTTGGCACGTACGATAAACCGTTGCGGCGGCCCCAGAACTTCCATGCCGCGGTCGGTCCGCTTGAACAGCATGTCGTAATACCACTTCGCGTCGCCGAGGAATTCGTCGAACGTCGGGCCATCGATGTTCCAGGTAGCAAAGATCAACCCGCCATAGAGCGCCACCCGCGCTTTCTTCAGACCAAGCTCGTCCTTGGTCCGGATCTTGCCGTGCATGCATTCCTTTTCGACCGGAGCACCAAGGAACTGCCCGTTGGGCCGGAATGCCCAGCCGTGATAAATGCAGGTATGGATCTGTGTGTTGCCGGCGTCCACAGTGGAAATGCGCATACCGCGGTGCGAGCAGACATTGAGCAGCACGTGGACTTCACCGGACTTGTCGCGCGTGACCAGGACCGAGTCCGATCCCATATCGCGGACGACGAAGTCGCCGGAGTTCGGAATCTCGGAGTCATGACCCAGAAAGACCCAGGTCTTGCCGAAGATGCGTTCCATCTCCAGCTCATAGAGTTCGGGATCCGAGAGCGTGCGCATCTGCACTTCTCGTGTGTCGACGTTGACAAGGTCTGCCACCTTGGTACCGTCTGCCAGTGTGGGACTGGTCTGGGTCAGCATGCGTGTCTCCTTAGCTTGCCCTCTGGGGGTGAGCCAATAATATAAACATTTTTTGCGTTAGTGTACATAAAACGTAGTGCCGAGGGCCATCGGAACCCGGCATAGCGCGGGCCCAGTCCGCTCGCGACTGGCCCGGCCCCACCTGCCTTACCCGAGACTGCAGAACCTGCAACCCTCAGCCTGCCACCCAGCCCTTGGGTACGCGCGGCCGCTCGATCCTGGCCAGGTCGCAGACCGCATCGGCAATGCCGGAGAAGTCGATGCACCCATACTCGCTCGCGCGTGCCAGGCTGAACGACTCATACACGGCGGCGGCAACGGGCATCGGCACCCGGGCCGCGTGGGCGGCGCCGATGACCAGCGACATGTCCTTGTGCGCCAGATCGATGGTGAAGCCGGGCGTGGTGTCGCCGGCCAGCACCTTGTTCGGGAAGTTCATGCGCAACTGCCCGTTACTGGCCGAGGTGCCGTACAGCACCTGGAGCGTGCTGGTGATGTCCAACCCAAAACGTTGCGACAGCGCGAGCGCTTCGGCGTTGACCTGACAGAGCGTCACGGCGACATAGTTATTGACCAGCTTGGTGCGCCCGCCCGTGCCCACGTCGCCGCAGTGGTAGACCGTCGTTCCCATCGCATCGAGCAGCGGCTTCACGCGCGTAAAGTCCGTCTTGCTTGCGCCCACCATGAACAGCGACTCGCCGCGGTCGGCGTGCTCGGCCAGTCGGCCCACCGGTGCATCCACCACCGACATGCCGCGCCTGACCGCTTCCGCCTGCAAGCGATCGGTGGCCAGTGGGTCGATCGTGCTCATGTCCAGCAGCAGGCTGCCCGCAGCAGCATTGGCGAAGAGGCCGTCGGTACCCAGTGCCACCTGCTCCACCTCTACGGAACTCGGCAGCATGGTGACCACTATGGCGCAGTCGCGCGCGATCTGCGCCACGGTGCTGCCCGCGCTGGCCCCCAGCTTCTGCAGATCCCGCACTGCGTCTGGGTTCAAGTCCATCACCACCAGCTCAAAGCCCTTCTTGCACAGGTTTGCCGCCATGGGCCTGCCCATGCGGCCCAGCCCAATAAATCCGATCTTGCTCATCTCCGGTCTTCCTTTCTGGATAGGTGTTTCAGTACCCGACATAAGCGGTTTTGCTGAGCGTGTAGAAATCCACCGCGTAGCTGCCCTGCTCACGCGGCCCATAGCTCGAAGCCTTGGTGCCGCCGAAGGGAACGTGGTAGTCAAGTCCGGCCGTGGGCAGATTGATCATCGCCATGCCGCTCTTCACGTTCAGGCGGAAATGGCTGGCATGCTTGTGCGACGTGGTGCAGATGCCGGCAGAGAGCCCGTAGTCGGTGTCGTTGGCCAACGCCAGCGCCTGTTCGTAGTCCTCTGCGCAGATCACCGAGGCGAACGGGCCGAACACCTCTTCGCGGTTGATGCGCATGTCATTGGTCCCCGCCAGCAGCACGGGCTGCATGAAGAATCCCGGCGTCTCGCGCTCCAGTACCTGGCCGCCTTCCAGCAGTTCGGCGCCTTCGGCACGTCCGCTCTGGACATAGCTCTGCACCATGTCGAGCTGGCCCTGGTTGATCACCGGACCGATGTCCACCCCGGCCGCCAGCGAGGGGCCGACCTTGAGCGAGCGCATGCGCTGGCGCAACGCGTCGACGAAGCGCCCATGGATGCCGGCGGTGACGATAATGCGGCTGGATGCGGTGCAACGCTGCCCGGCCGAGAAATACGAGCCGTTGACCGCACATTCCACTGCCGTGGCAAGGTCGGCGTCATCGAGCACCACCAGCGGATTCTTGCCGCCCATTTCCAGCTGGATACGCACCATGTTGGCCACCGCCGACTGCGCCAGCTTGCGCCCGGTGGGCACGCTGCCAGTAAAGCTGATCGCATCGACGCCATCGACCAGCGCCTCGCCAGCTACCGAGCCGCGTCCGTTGACCAAGTTGGCTACGCCGGCGGGCAGGCCGTTGCGCTCCAGGATGCGGAACAACTCCCACGCCACGCCCGGCGTGTCCTGCGAGGGCTTGAGCACCACCGTGTTGCCGAAGGCCAGCGCCGGCGCAAGCTTCCAGGCGGCAATCGCGATCGGAAAGTTCCAGGGCGTAATGAGGCCGATCACGCCGACCGGCTCGCGGCTGATCTGCACGCCGATGTTCGGCCGCACCGATGGCAGGTTCTCGCCGCCGTAGCGCACGGCCTCGCCGGCAAAGAACTGGAAGATCTGGCTGGCGCGCAGCACTTCGCCCATCCCCTCGGCGCGGGTCTTGCCGGCCTCGCGCGACACCAGCTCGCCCAGTTCTTCCTTGCGCGCGGCAATTTCCAGCGCGGTCTTGAGCAGCAGGTCGCTGCGCACCTGTGTGGTGGTGGCGGCCCAGGCGGGTTGCGCGTGGCGCGCCGCCGCCACGGCCTGGCGCATCTGTGCCGCGTCGGCCATGGCATATTGGCCCACGCTGTCGCGCGTGTCGGAAGGGTTGATGCTCTCGATCGTGCCCGATCCTTCGAGCCATTCGCCGCCGATCAGGTTTGGCTTGATTGTCATGCCGCTTGTCTCCGTTGTGGCCCGGTGAGCTGGCCCGCGCGCAGCGTTGCGATAGCGCCAGCGGACGGCACTGGTGGATGGCGGGGCGGAAGTTCCGGGTGGTGCTGTGGTCGGCAACCATCTTAGAATTCCATCCAAATCGTTGTCGAATGACAAAAACTGATTGCCACATCACGCCCGGGCATGTATCCGCGGCGCAGCCGAGACACCCATGGACATCCGCCAGATTCGCGCCTTCCTCGCCATCGCCGATACTGGCAGCGTCACGCGCGCCGCAGAACTGCTCCACGTGGTGCAGCCCGCGGTTTCCCGCCAACTGAAGCTGCTGGAAGACGACGTCGGCGCTCCGCTGTTCGAGCGGGACCGCCGCGGCATGCAGCTGACCGACGCCGGCCATGTCCTGATGGAGCGCGCACGCCGCGCGCTGCGCGAGCTCGACGCCGCCCGACTCGAAATCCGCCCCATCCCCGGCCTGATCTCGGGCAATGTGAGCCTCGGGCTACTGCCGAGCAGTTGCGACCTGCTGGCCGGGCCCCTGATTGGCGTGCTGCAGCAACAGTACCCGCAGATCCGCGTGTCGTTGTCGGTCGGCTATACCGATCACCTGTCGCGCTGGCTTGAAAGCGGCGAGATCGATGCCGCGCTGCTGTACGACCCCAGCCCCTCGCCGGCGCTCAATGTGGAACCGCTCGTCGGCGAAGCCTTGAGCCTGGTGGGTCCCGCATCGCTCGGCTTGGCCGACGATCACCCGATCTCGTTGCAGGCGCTCGGCATGGCGCCGCTGATCCTGCCCAGCGCGCCCCACCGGCTGCGCAGCCTGGTGGAACATGCCTGCGCGGTGGCGGGGGTGCAGGTGGCCATCGCGGCGGAAACCAATGCGCTGAGCGTGCAGAAGGCACTGGTGACGCAGGGCTTCGGGCTCAGCGTCATGCCGCGCGTGGCGGTGCAAGGCGAGATCGAGCGCGGCCTGTTCAGCGCCGCACGCATCGACAGCCCGGCCTTCCATCGCAGCATCGAACTGGCATTGCCCATCACCCGACGCACGCCGGCAGCGGTCCGCTGTGTCACCAGCGCGCTGCGCACCTGTGTCAGGGAAATCGCTTCCGGCGGCAACTGGCTTGGGGCCTCCTGGATCGGGGACGCGGCGGCTGCCGGCCATGAGGCGATCCCGGCGGAGTGAACGCGAAGGCTCGTGCGTGGCACTGTTAGTGAACACAAACAACAAATGTGTTCACATTTATGCTACACTCGGCCCGACTTTGCCGGGCGATAGCTGTCACCTCTGACAGGAGGCCTTTCAGAGGCAGTCCGGCCAGCGCGCTAAGCGCGACGGCCGGTCATGGACCGGTTCGCAGCCCCCTACGGAGCCCCCTATCCATGCCGCCGACGCCCCCCACCCACTCTTCCGTGCTGCAGCCGCTGTGCGAGCCGGTGTTCCGCATGCTGTGGCTAGCCTGGCTGACGGGCAACATGACGATGTGGATGAACGACGTCAGCACCTCCTGGCTGATGGCCCAGCTGAGCGACGGACCGATGATGGTGGCGCTGGTACAGGCTTGCGCAAGCCTGCCGCTGTTCCTGCTGGGCCTGCCCAGCGGCGCGCTGGCAGACCTGCTCGACCGCAAGCGCCTGTACGCGTTTGCTCAGTTCTGGATCGCCGTGGTGTCCACCGCTATGGCGGTACTGGTGGCGCTGGGCGGCATGACAGCTCCCTGGCTGCTGGCTCTGAGCCTAGCGAACGGCGTTGGCCTGGCCATGCGATTCCCGGTGTTCTCCGCCATTGTGCCCACGCTGGTGCCGCGCACGCAGCTGCCGGCAGCACTCACGCTTAATGCACTGGCAATTAATGTGTCGCGCATCGCCGGGCCATTGTTGGCAGGCGTGGTCATCGCATCACTCGGCATGGTTGCAGTTTTTACGCTCAACGCCGCACTGTCGCTGCTGTCCTGCGTGTTGATCCTCAACTGCCGCACGCCCGCTCACTTGCCTGCAGCCAGGCGCCAGGGCCTGATGGCGACCATGCGTGGCGGGCTTGCCTTCGTCGCGCAGTCGCCGCCCATGCGCAACGTGCTGCTGCGGGCGTTCCTCTTCTTCGTCCACGCCAACGGTCTGCTCGCACTTCTGCCGCTGGTGGCCAAGGGGCATCAAGCGAATGCCACCACCTACACCATGCTGCTAGCGTCGATGGGGGCGGGCGCGATTGCCTCGGCCATCGCGCTGCCGCGCGTCTCCGATGCAGGTTCCCGCGATCGCGTGGTGGCCGTCGGCATCGTGCTGTACGCGCTCGCCGTCTGCGCCGCGGCGCTGGCACCGTCATTGTGGCTGGTCGCGCCGGCGCTGGCGTTGTCCGGAGGCGTCTGGCTATGCGTGGTCAACACCCTCACCATGTCTGCCCAGTTGGTGCTGCCCAACGGCGTGCGTGCACGCGGCATTGCCATCTACCAGATGGCAATCATGGGCGGCAGTGCGGCGGGCGCGGCGCTTTGGGGCCAGGTGGCAAGCCAGACCTCGGTGCAAGCCGCGCTGATCGCCTCCGCCGCCTCCAGCCTGGCCGTACAGTGGCTGAGCCGCCGTGTCTCGGTGGACGCCGAAGCGCTGCCTAAGCACGACGTAGCCACCGCCACCGCGGCCACCACCGAGGCAGCTGATGCGGGCTAGCCGCCGCCCGCGTGCACCCTTGCCGCGCCATAGCGCGACGTGATGTGTCGATCAGCTTTTGTCATTCGACAGACCGATCCGGGCCTACCTAAAATGGCCCACGCCACAAATTCAACTGTCGACGGTGGCGCCTGCGCAGCCTGGTAAGCCGCCGTCCCTCCCACCAACGCAGCGACCGGAGCGACCCACCATGACTTCCCTGGCCGATCAACTGGCAACCTGCAATACCCCCGGCCTGTTCGATGTATTGCGCATCCACGGCCTTCCTGTGCGAGAACTTCCGCGAGAAATCCGCGGCCTCGATCCGGCGATGAAGATCGCCGGCCCCGTGTTCACGGTCACCGGCCGTGCCGACCCCACCATCAGCGTCAGCGAGTCGCTTGAACTCTTCATTTCGAAGGTCCTGTCCGGCGCGCCGCGCGGACATGTGGTGGTGTGCCAGCCGCACGACCACGCCCGCTCGGCCATGGGCGACCTGGCTGCCGAAGCCCTGAAGCAGCGTGGCATCCGCGGCTACTACATCGATGGCGGGTCGCGCGACGCCGACGAGATCTGCGAGATCGGCTTCCCGGTCTTTGCCCGCTATACCAGCCCCATCGACATCGTGGGCAGCTGGAAGCTGGAGGCGACCGATGTGCCGGTTGTGATCGGCGGCGTCACGATCGCGCCGGGCGACTACATCCTTGGTGATCGCGACGGCACCCTGCTGATTGACAAGGAGCATGCGGAGTTCGTTATCACCGAGACCGTCAAGACCATGAGCACCGATTCGCGCATGCGCACGGCGATCCGCGGGGGCCGCGATCCGTATGACGCCTTCCTTGAATTTGGCAAACTTTGAGGCAACCCCGATGAAGATCGCACGCTACCAGCATCACGACGGCATCCACTATGGCGTACTTGAGGGCGATTGCCTGAAGCGTCTGGTCGGCTCGCCATTCAACGCATTGCAGCGGGCTGGCACTACCGACCAGCTCGACGAGGTGCGCCTGCTGTCTCCCCTACCCGCCCCGCGCCTGTTTGCCGTGGGCATGAACTACGTGGGCCATATTGCGGAAGCCGGCGCCCGCACGCCCGAGATTCCGCAGTTCTTCATGATGCCAAGCACGGCCGTGGTGGGACCGGACGAACCTGTCGTACGCCCGCGGGAAGCGCAGGTAGTGCATCACGAAGCGGAGCTTGCGATTGTGATCGGCCGCAAGGGCCGGCGTATCGCCGAGGAAAAAGCGCTTGAGCATGTGTTCGGGTACACCTGCGCCAACGACGTCAGCGAGCGCGTGATCCAGAATCGCGAGATGCCCTACGGCTGCCTGCTGATCGGCAAGGCATTCGATACCTTTTGCCCGCTCGGGCCGGTGATCGCCACCGGCCTGGATGCCGGGAGGCTGCGTGTGCAGGCCAGCGTCAATGGCACCGCGCGGCAGGACGGCAACACCTCGGACCTGCTGTTCAGCGTGCCGTTTATCGTTTCGTACCTGAGCCAGGCGGTCACGCTGCTGCCTGGCGACGTGATCCTGACTGGCACGCCCTCCGGCGTGGGCCCGCTGGTGGGTGGCGACGTCTGCGAAATCACCATCGAAGGCATCGGCACGCTGCGCAACCCGGTGGTCGACGAAGCAGCCTGACGTCAGAGCAAGCCGCACTGAGGAGACAACCATGCAGCAGTACAACCACTATATCGACGGACACCATGCCCCGCCGCAGGGCGGCGCATGGTTCGACTCCCACAATCCCTTCACTGGCGAGCCCTGGGCTCGCATCGCACAGGGCAATGCGGTCGATGCGGACCTCGCGGTGCAGGCCGCGCACCACGCCTTCAGCAGCGGCGACTGGCCGCGGTTCACCGCCACCCAGCGGGGCGCGCTGCTCCATCGCGTGGGCGACCTGATTGCGCGCGACGCCCAGCGGCTGGCCGAGACCGAGGTGCGCGACAACGGCAAGCTGCTGGCCGAAATGCTTGGACAGCTCAACTATATTCCGCAGTGGTTCCGCTACTTCGGCGGCCTGGCCGACAAGATCGAAGGTAGCGTGATCCCGCTGGACAAGAAGGGGTACTTCAACTTCACGCGCAACGAGCCGCTTGGCGTGGTTGTCGCCATCACGCCGTGGAATTCCCCGCTGCTGCTGATGGCGTGGAAAATCGCCCCGGCGCTGGCAGCCGGTTGCACCGTGGTAATCAAGCCATCCGAGTTTACTTCGGCTTCGACGCTGGAGTTCGTCCGGCTGTTTGAGGAAGCCGGCTTCCCGCGCGGGGTCGTCAATGTCGTCACCGGCTTTGGGCGCGAGGTCGGTTCCGCGCTGGTGGAGCATCCGCTGGTGAGGAAGATCACCTTCACCGGTGCCGACAGCACCGGGCGAGCCATCAACGAAGCGGCCGCCCGCCACTTTAAGCACGTTAGTCTGGAGCTCGGCGGCAAGTCGCCCAATATCGTGTTTGCCGATGCCAATCTCGACGACGCGGTCAACGGCGCCGTCGCCGGCATTTTCGCGGCGACCGGCCAGACCTGCATTGCCGGATCGCGCCTGCTGCTGCAGGACACTATTCACGACGCATTCGTCGAGCGCCTGCTGGCGCTGGCCCGCACCGCGCGCATGGGGGACCCGATGTCGGCGGACACCCAGGTTGGCCCGGTCACCACGCGGCCGCAATACGACAAGGTGCTCAGCTACATCCAGATCGCGAAGGAAGAAGGTGCCCGCCTGCTGCTGGGCGGCGGCGTGGCCACCAGGCCAGAATGCGGGCGCGGCTGGTTTGTCGAGCCGACCATCTTCAGCGATGTCGACAACCGCATGCGCATCGCCCAGGAGGAAGTGTTCGGCCCGGTGCTGTCGATCCTGCGCTTCAAGGATGAGGAAGATGCGCTGCGCATTGCCAATGACGTGCGCTTCGGCCTGGGCGCGGGCGTGTGGACCAGCGATATCGGCCGCGCCTTCCGCGTCTCGGAGCAACTGCAGGCCGGCACGGTCTGGGTCAATGCTTATCGCGCCGTCAGCTTCATGTCGCCCTTCGGCGGCTACAAGGACTCCGGCCTCGGCCGCGAAAACGGCGCACAGGGCATCCGCGAGTACCTGCAGACCAAGAGCGTCTGGATCAACACCGGCGCCGGCAACACGAATCCGTTCGTCATGCGCTGAGCGCATGCCGGCACGCCATGACGAAAGCTGATGCTGCCAGCAATGTTTGTTATTGGCGGTGGATGCCGGTATCCCATTACGATGGTCATCACAAATCGATCGACCCGAGAGGAGACATGAACCAACCCGAAGCGCCGGCGCAGAGCTGGCAGGAGAGCATCTTTTCCACCCTGAAGGGAGGCGGCGTGCGGCAGGTCGCCTATGTGCCCGATGCGGGCCACGCGCACGTCATCAATCGCGTCCATTCCGCCCCCGACATGCGCGCCGTGGTGCTGACCACCGAAGAAGAAGGCGTTGCGCTGGTCAGCGGCGCGTGGCTGGGCGGCCAGCGCGCGGTGCTGCTGATGCAAAGCAGCGGCGTGGGCAACTGCGTGAACATGTTCTCGCTGCTGCAGTGCTGCCGCTTCCCGTTCCTGACGCTGGTGACGATGCGCGGCGAGTACGCGGAGTTCAACCCGTGGCAGTGTCCGATGGGCCAGAGCACCCAGGCCGCGCTGGAGCTGATGGGAATCACCGTGCTGCGCGCCTCCACCCCGGAAGAGGTCGAGGACCTGGTTGCAGCCGGGCTGGATGCGGCCTTCGAGGGCGGCCAGCAGGTCGCCGTGCTGCTGTCGCAGCGCCTGGTCGGACGCAAGAAATGGGAACGCAAATGAGCCAACAAACATCCGTCACCATTGACCGCCGCAAGTTCGTCGCACGCCTGCTGGCGCTGTGCGCCGATGCACTTGTCGTGACCGGCCTGGGCTCGCCCAGCTACGACGTGTTCGCCGCCGGTGATTCCGACCGCTACTTCTATCTGTGGGGCGCGATGGGCGGTTCCACCGCCATTTCGCTCGGACTTGCCCTGGCCCAGCCGGAACGCCCCGTCATTGCCATCACCGGCGACGGCGAGCAGCTGATGGGAATCGGCGGCCTGGCAACGGCCGGCGCCCAGCAGCCGCCCAACCTGACGCTGGTGGTACTGGACAACGGGCACTTCGGCGAAACCGGCATGCAGCGCAGCCACACAAGCCTGGGCACCCGCCTGGCGCAGGTGGCTCGCGCCTGCGGCATCGAGCAGGCGCGCGAGATCTGGGACATCGACGAGGTCGAGACACTGGCGGCGCAAGTCAACGCGCGCTCCGGCATGGGTCTTGCGCAAGTCCATATCAAGGCCGACGAACTGCCGCGCGCGCTGCCGCCGCGCGATGGCGTCTACGTAAAGAACCGCTTCCGGCAGGCCCTGGGCTTCGCACCGCAGTGAAGGAGGCAGCATGACCGGTGTCATCGACGCGCACATTGATGCAGAGATTGAGGTCCAGTTCAATATGCGCGCCTTGCGGCCGGACTTTGAGACCGGCATGCTGCAGGAGTGGATTGCGCGCTCGGCCGCATTCCGCAGCCGTGCAGGCTGCCAGCTTGACCTGGCCTACGGACCGGGCGAGCGCGATCGCATTGACCTGTTTCCCGCAAAGGCAGACGACTCGCCATTGCTGGTCTTCTTCCACGGCGGCTACTGGCAGCGCGGGGACAAGTCACTCTACAGCTTCGTGGCCGAGCCCTTCGTTGAGCACGGAATTTCAGTGGCGCTGGTCAACTACACGCTCTGTCCTGCCGTGCGGGTGGAACAGATTGTCGGACAAGCGCAATGCGCGCTGGCATGGCTGTGGCGACAGACACCGGTGCTGCAATGCACGCGCAAGCGCTGGATCGTCGCCGGGCATTCGGCCGGCGCTCATCTCGCCGCACGAATGATGGCCACGCACTGGCCTGGTCTGGCAGACGACCTGCCATCGCACATGCTGCATGGTGCACTGTTGGTTTCGGGCCTCTATGACCTCGAGCCACTGTGCCCGACCTCGGTCAACCAGGACCTGCGCATGAGCCCAGGGGAAGCTCGTGCGGCGAGCCCCCTGCGGCACCCACCGGCCACCGATGCCACGCAGTGGCTCGCCGTCGGCAGCGCGGAGACTGCCGAGTTCCATCGCCAGGCGGCCTGCTATGCGCGGGCCTTCGAAACGCCGCGGCGGCGCATGCCTCTCCACGCAGTGGACGGCTGTGACCACCTGGACGTGCTCCAGGCACTGGCCGACCCCACCCATCCGTTCTTCCTTGATGCACTGGCGTTCATCGCCAACCTGTAACGTCTGCGGCAAGTCAACGGACTACGCCGCCTGTTCTTCTGCCCTCACATATTTCCATGCACAAGCAATCTGAAGACCTGTACGGAAAAGTCGCCCTGATCAGTGGCGGAGCCGGTGCGATAGGCACCGCGACTGCGAGCAAGCTCGCGGCGTGCGGCGCGCGCGTGGTGATCGCAGACCTGCCTGGCGCAGACGGCGAACGTATCGCATACGATCTGCGCCAGCAACGTCTCGAGGTACGGGCCTGCGAACTGGATCTTGCTTCCGAGGCGAGCATCGAGGCCGCGATCGCGTTTGCGGTGCGCACCTATGGCCGACTCGACATCCTGGACAACAACGCGGCAATGAAAGGGCTGCCGGATGACCGCGACGTGGCCTCGATGTCGGCCGACGTCTGGGACAGCGTGATGGCAGTCAACGCACGCGGCACGATGCTGATGTGCAAGCACGCGGTGCCAGCAATGATTGCGGCCGGCGGCGGCTCCATCATCAATATCAGCTCGGGGACTTCGCTGGCCGGCGATGTCTTCCAGACCGCCTACGCCGTATCGAAGGGTGCGATCAATACCCTGACGCGTTACGTGGCGACCCAGTATGGCGCGCAAGGCGTGCGCTGCAATGCGCTGCTGGTGGGCTCGGTGCTGACGCCCCCGATGCGGCGTGCGCTGCCGCCGCCCATGCGCGATGTCATCGAGGCGCACAAGCTCGCAGGCCGCCTTGGGCAGCCGGAGGACATTGCCGAGATGGTCGCCTTCCTTGCCTCGGACCGCTCGGCCTGGATCACCGGGCAGGCGTGGTCGGTTGATGGCGGATTCTTCGCCCACTCGCCCACTACGCCGCAGTTCGCGGCGTTGCGGGCGTAACAGCTAAGAGGGTCTGATCCCTCAGACCCTAGTCATGCATGCCCAGCAACCCGCAGATATCCCGCCCGGGATCGGCATCCGAGCCGTACGCGAAATCACCGGCACGCTGGCGCGCGGCCAGTTGCTCCATCTGGAAGCGGTAGCGCGTTCCCGGTGTGTCGAAGCGGGAGTGCAGGTCCGGTCGGTCGCCGGGCTCGAAGTAGCGCTGGTTCTGCGGCCGCACCACCGAATTGTCCTGTGGCTGGATCACGAAGGCGATGCGGGGCATGACGTAGCGCAATGGAGCCGGCGCGGCCGTCGTATTGAAAGTGACGTCGCAGCGCGAGCGATGTTGACCCACCGGAAGGAAGGGCTGCAGGTTGGGCACATCGTAGCCGGGACGGAATCGCGGGTACGAGATGCACACATTGCTGCGCAGGTGGATATGCAGCACGGCACGAAAATCCTGATACCTGGCACGCACCCCGCCGACCCAGCGCATGATTGGCGCCACCGATTTCTGCGTGACGGTACGCGTGCGCGTCACGGTCTCCGACGTCCACTCCACTTCCACCACGTCGGACTCGGACAGACCGTCCCCGATGGTGCCGGCATGCAAGAAGTCAGCATGCGTGAGGTCGATCAGGTTCTCGACAGACAACGCCGATGAGGCATCGAAGCGCACCGTACGGCGCGTATAGGCAGGCAGATTTCCGTCCAGCGGCAGAAATGGAATGTGCGGGATCAACAGGGCATCGGCATGGTCAGGATTGCCATACCAGGCCCATACGTAGCCGTAGCGCTCGAGCACAGGGTAGTGTCCGGAGCCACCCGTAAATGCCGTTGCCTGTGAAGAGTGTTGCCGCAGCAGGTCCGGACGAAACTCGGCCGCCTGTGCAACACCGTTCTCGCGCCACAGGAAATACGCTTGCCGATGGATGATGCGCCGGATAGGCCTCTCACTGACATCGCGGCTGTGCGACACGGGAAACCAGGCGTCGCGCAGGTCGTAGTTGACGGGGGTCCAATCGCGCCGCGGCGGCGCGCGGCGGGCCGCCGCCGGACCGGCGGCTGGGTCTGACTGGCTGGAATTTGTGGACGGGGTCTGCATCGTGAACCTCCTTGGGTCAGGCCTGGCGCTGCTCGGGCAGCGAGGCAGGTACATACGCTGCACGCGCGGCAACGAGCTCGCGCGACGGCGCTACCAGCAGGGCAGCAATGGCGGCACCGTCGATCGCGTCCGCCACCCGGAATGGAGGACGGCCTGCGACGCGTGCGGCACTCCAGCGCAGCGGAGCCGCCTGCACGCGGCGGGGATGCAGATAGCCCCGCCAGCATAAGCTGGTGGTGCCCCGCAGGTTGGCGCTGGCGCCGATGTACACCGTCACCACCGGCTCTTCGTCAGCCGTCAGCAGTTCGACCCGGATGCCGCCGCCGGCCAACGGCAGCGTGGTGCGAACGATCAACGGGTGGTCGGTCACGAAGGCCGGGGGCAGCATGCCGGCCTTCCACACCGCACCGCGATCCAGCACCATGCGGCCGTCTTCGGTGCGGGTATCGCCGAGGAAGAAGTCGGTGATCCGCACGCCTTCGAACGCAAGCAGGCACTGCGGCCCATCGAGCATGACGGCCAGATACTCGTCGTACGCAATATTGGCAATCGCCGTGCCGGTGAACTCGCGCCCCTCGGCCAGATACGCGGCACTTGGCAGTTCGTCGGACGGCGCGCCGGCGCCAATCCAGACATGCACGAAGCCCTGCCCCTCGGCAACGCTGTACGCGCGGGCCGCGTAACGGGGAGGCACGCGCTCGTCGGCGTGCAGATTCGGAATGGCCGTGCAGGCGCCGGTTGCGCCATCGAAGGTCCAGCCGTGGTAGCCGCATTGCAGGCCACCCGGCTTCACCGTTCCCAGTGCGAGCGGCACGCGCCGATGTGGACAACGGTCCTCCAGCGCACAGGCCTCCCCGCCGGACCCGCGAAACAGCACGATCTCCTCACCGTCGCAGACCACCGCCAGCGGTGTCTTGTCGTTAACCGACTCCGACAGCGCAACGGTCCACCAGTTGCCGTAGTGCATCAAACTTGCTCCATGAGACCCTTGCGGGGGAGGGTGAATGGCCGCTTTTCAAGCCGCAACTGGCTCCCTGGCGTCAAGCTTGAGCAGCCTGAGCGCGTTGCCACTGCGGATTTTCTCGCGCTCGGAATCAGCCAGACCCAGCCCCGCGGTCAGGTCGCCATGATCGTAGGCACCGCCGAAATTGGTGCCATACAGCAAGTTGTCGACGCCGACTACCTCGACCACGCCACGACGCAGCCCTGGCGCATGCACGTCGAGGTCAAAGTAGAAGTTGGGTAGGTAATCTGCCAGCGGGCGCTGGTTGCGCGAGTCGGGCGCCATCACGCGATTCAGGTCGTTCAGCCGGCCGAGCTGGAATACCGCCATGCCGCCCGCATGGGTGATGTAGGTCTTCAGGTTGGGAAAGGCATCCAGCGCGCCGCCGTTGATCAGGTACCAGAAGAACAGGGTCTCATCGACGCAGTCGCCAACGATGGAGGTGGTCTCGAACTTGTCGTCGGTATGCTTTTCGCCCCAGTAGATCGACTGGTTGAAGCCATGCACCATGATCGGCACGTCGAGCGACTCGAGCTTTTCCCAGACTGGGAACAGCGCTTCGCTATGGGCCTCCAGGCCATTGAAATTCGCGCCGCCGACGCACAGGCCCTTGGCGCCGAGCTTGGTCACGGCACGGTCGATCTCGCGCACCGCCGCGGCCGGATCCGCCAGGTTGGCATGCGCCCAGAACGCGAAGTGCTCGGGATCCTCTGCACAGAATGCCGAGAGTTCGTCGTTGCAGATCTTCGCGTACTCGGTGCCAAACTCGCTGGCCCAGTACATGAAGGCGTGTGACGGCGTCGACAGCACCAGCTTGTCCACTCCACGCTCGGCCATCAGCTTGCGTCGGGCGTCATGCGTCATGCGCGCGAGCAGGTTCGCCTCGGCCTCATCGTCGTCCTTTGCCTTGGAAGGTTGTGTGGTGCCTAGCGAGAAATGGCCGACCGTAAGGCCCTTGGTCTTCATGAACGGACCCCAGAAGTCGTGCCGCTTGAGCATGCCGGGGGTGAACAGGTGAGCGTGAACGTCGATCAGCATGAATATATCCTCATTGCTTTTGTGAAGTTGCCTGCATTGCTCAGGCCAAAAAAGTAAACAGCCGGTGTAGCTCCGCCCGTAAGGGGCGGCTAGCGTGGACTACCCTGTCGTCTGGTCGCTGCGTGATGAAGACGGCATCGTCCCCATGAAACCGGCAGCGCGGGTATGAAACTGGCCACTGCCGGCGCCGCCAGCTACGGTCACCCCGGCATCCACCACCAGAGTGTGCGCGGTGACGTGGCGCGCGTCGTCGCTGGCCAGGTAGACCAGGGCCGCGGCAATTTCCTCCGGCATCAGCGGCGTGCCCAGCGGTGAAGACCGCGCTGCGGCGTCGAGCGCCGCCTCCAGGCTGCCCCGGCCCTGCACGATCATGTTGGTGACCGTTGTACCGGGCGCCACCGCGTTCACGCGCACGCCGTGCGCCGCAAGTTCCGAGGCGGCCGAGCGGGTCAGCCCGATCAGGCCGTGCTTGGCCGTGGTATAGGCATGCGGCCCCAATCCGCCGATCACCCCCGCAGTGCTGGCCACCGACAGGATGCAGCCACGCTTGCGTACGGCCATGGCGCGCCCGGCATGCTTGATGCCGTAAAAGACGCTGTCCAGCAGCACGGCCAGCGTGGCATGCCAGGCCTCGGCCGAGGTCTCCAGAATCGAGCCGAAGGCACCGACCAGGCCTGCGTTGTTGACCATGCAGTCAAGATGGCCGTGGCGCTCGATCGCGTGAGCAACGGCCGCGGCTACCTGCGCCTCGACACTGACGTCGGTGCGGATGAAGCTCGTACCTTCCAGCTCGCCGGCAAGCCGCATGCCGTTGACGGCGTCGATATCGGCCAGCACCACGCACGCACCTTCGGCCGCCATGGCGCGCGCCGTGGCGGCGCCAATGCCGCTGGCGGCACCGGTCACGAGCACGACCTGACCCTTCAGACGTTCAGCCATATGCGCGTACCCGCCGTCAGGGGATCATCAGCCCGCCATCGACCGCCAACGTCTGGCCGGTGATGAAGCGGGCACCGTCGCTGACCAGGAACACCAGCACCGGCGCCATGTCGCGGTCCGGGTCGCCCAGGCGGCCGCCTAGCGGCACCTGCTGGGCCATCATCGCGTCATGCGCCTGCAGCTGAGCGTCATCGAGGCGGGCACGGAACTTCTCGTACATGGGTGTCCACATCGCGGGTGCCATGGCGTTGACGGTGATGCCATACCGCCCCCATTCCTTGGCCGCGGTGCGAGTCCACCCCAGCACGGCCGCCTTGGCCGCAGAGTAATGCGCCAGGCCCGGTACGCCCATCACGCCGGCGGCCGACGCGAAGTTGACGATCCGTCCACCGCGCTCGCGAAGATGGACGAAAGCAGCCTGATTGGTATTGAGCGTACCCCGCGCATTGACGTCGAACATAAGATCCCAGTCCTGCTGCGAAATCGATTCCGCCGCCGACTTGCGCTCCACACCGGCGATATTGACCAGCGCATCGAGCCCGCCGAGCCAGTCCACGGCGGCAGTGAACGCCGCGTCTACATCTTCCTTGCGGCTGACGTCGCAACGCTGGTAGCGGGCCTCGCCCGGTCCTGCCTGCGTGGCAGCAGATGCCACCGCCTGGCCCACTTCATCGGCCAGGTCCATGCCGGCCACCCTCGCGCCAGCAGCCACGAGAGCTTTGATCGCGCTGGCGCCAATGCCGCTGGCGGACCCGGTGACGATCACGCGCTTTCCATTGATATCCATTTCTGTCTCCTCTCGATGTTCGGGTTACGCCGGCGGCCGCTCAGGCCAGCTCGGCAATCTGTTCGCTCGCCTGCAGCAGCAGCCGTAGTGCCGAAGCATGATGCTGCTCGCCCTGCTCGACGGAGGCCTTGCCGGCGCAAGAGCGCGCGTAGCTGCCTTCGAGCAGGATGCCCAGTTTGAAGCGGGCCAGCACCACATACCAGTCGATGGCGCCGAGGTCGCGGTCACTGCGTTCGCGGTAGTAGGCCACCAGCTCGCTCGCCGCGGGAAAGCCATGCCACGGCGAGACGCGAATGCTGCCCGCGCCGCGACCGTTCGCATCGGGCCAGGTTGCCACCAGCCAGCCCAAGTCGAGCAGCGGGTCGCCCACCGTGGCCAGTTCCCAGTCGATCACAGCGGCGACCTCTGCCCCGTCGTTGCGGAACATGACGTTGGCGAGATGGAAATCGCCATGCAGGATGCCCGTGCGCGACGGCGTCGGGCGGTTGGCTTCCAGCCATTGCGCAACCGCCTCGACGCCTGGCAGTGCATCGGGCCCGGGCCAGCCCGCATGCGCACCGTATTGCGCCAGCTGGGCCCGCCAGCGCGCGACCTGCCGCTCCAGAAATCCCTGCGGCTTGCCGAAATCGGCCAGGCCGGCTGCCTGCGGATCGACCTCGCCCAGGCGCAGCAACGCATCGACCATCGAGAAACCCATGCGCCGCTGTACTTCGGCGTCGGCAGCATGCATGGCGGGCAGAGGCGTGCCGGAGGCATTGAACCCTTCCACCGGCGCCATCAGGTAGAACGGCGTACCCAGCACGGATTCATCCAGGCACGAAGCGAACAGCGCCGGGTGCGGCACCGGCGTGCCGCGCAGTGCAGCCAGCACCCGCGCTTCGCGGCCAATGGTGGCGCGTATCTCCGGTCCGGCGTGCAGCGATGGTCGGCGCAGCACGAACCCCTGCTCGCCACGCCGCAAGCGCAGAAGAATGTTCTGGGTGCCACCGGCCAGCGGCACCGGATCCGCGATGGGGCCGCTGCCGAGCTGGTGCGTATCCATCCATGCCGCCAGCCGGGGGAGATCCACTGCTTCCTGCCATGCGTGATTCGTCATGATGTCTCCCTGTCAGCCGAGTACGGCGCTGAACTTGCGCTGGGCGGCTGCGGCTGCCGTGGGCCGGTGATAGGCGGGAAACAGCGTGTCGCTCGGCGCGTAGTCGCGCAGCAGTTGCCGGGCCACAGTGATCTTGTGCACCTCGGTAGGACCGTCGGCCAAGCCCATCTGGAACGCGCGCGAGATCATCCCGGCAAAGGGCATTTCCGTCGAAGCGCCAATCGAGCCGTGCACGTGCAGGGCGCGCGCTGCAATATCGTGCAGGACCTTTGGCATGGCGGCCTTGACCGCCGCGATGTCCTTGCGGACTTTCTGGTAATCCTGGTACTTGTCGATCCGCCACGCGGTGCGCATTACCAGCAGGCGGAACTGTTCAAGTTCGAGCCACGAATCGGCAATCTTCTCCTGCACCATCTGTTTGTCGGCCAGCAGGCTGCCCTGCGTATGGCGCGACAGCGCGCGCTCGCACAGCGCATCGAGCGCCTTCTGCGCCAGTCCGATGGTCCGCATGGCATGGTGCACACGCCCGCCGCCCAGCCGCACCTGCGCCACCACGAAGGCTTCGCCCGGCGCGCCGAGCATCTGGTCCGGGCGAAGCCGGACCTGGTCGAACTCCAGGTAGGCGTGGGTCGCGGCGGGTTCATCGGCCATGCCGACATTGCGCAGGATCCGCAGCCCCGGCGTGCCGGCAGGCACGATGAACATCGACATGCCCTTGTATGCCGATACCGATGGATCGGTCACCGCCATGACAATGAAAAAGTCCGCATAGCGTGCATTGGAAGCGAACCACTTCTGCCCGCTGAGCACCCAGTCATCGCCGTCGCGCACCGCCCGTGTGGCAAATACCTGCGGGTCAGCGCCGCCTTGCGGCTCCGTCATCGCAAAGCAGGAGACGATCTCGCCGGCCAGCAGTGGCGTCAGGTAGCGCGCCTTCTGTTCCGGCGTGCCGTAGTGCGCCAGGATCTCGGCATTGCCCGAGTCCGGCGCCTGGCACCCAAAGACGATCGGCGCGAACAAGGCCCGGCCGAGAATTTCGTTCATCAACGCGAGCTTTACCTGACCATAGCCGGCCCCGCCCAGTTCAGGCCCGAGGTGGCAGGCCCACAGCTTGCGCTCCCTGACGCGCTGCTGCAGCGGGCGCACCAGCTTGATGAACTTCGGATCATGAATATCCCACGGGCTGCCAAGTACGTGCTCCAGCGGTTCCACCTCGTCGCGCACGAACGCCTCGATCCAGTCGAGTTCGGCCTGGAAGGCGGGGTCGGTTTCAAAATCCCAGGACATGCTGTCTCCTTCTTTTCGTTCTCTGCGTCAGGCCAGCAACATGCCGCCATCGACCAGCAGGGTCTGGCCGAGCATATAGGCCGACAACGGCGATGCCAGGAAGAGCGCCGCGCCCGCCATGTCTTCGGGCGTGCCGAGGCGGCCCAGCGGAATGTTGCGCAACGCGCCCTCCAGCCGCTTGGCGTTGCCCGTGGTCACACGCGTCAGCTTGGTATCGACCAGCCCCGGCGCAATGCCGTTGACGCGGATGCCGTCGCGCGCCCAAGCTTCGCCCAGCGTGCGCGTCAGGCCGAATGCACCGGTCTTGGACGCGTTATAAGCCGGATTGCCGCGGGTCGAATGAAACGCCGCAGCCGAGCTCACCACGATCATCGCGCCCCGTGCCGCCTTCAGCGCCGCGTAGCACTTGTCCGCGCAGGCCATCAGGCTAGTCAGGTTGACGTCGAGCACCTTGCGAAACCCGTCCACCTGGAATTCCTGCCGGTCGTACAGCACGGTGCCCTGCGCCTGCACCAGCACGTCCAGCCGCTCGAACGGCAGCGCGCAGGCTTCGACGTTGTGCGCTTTGGCCACGTCCACCTGCGCGTATTGCAGGCCGTCCAGCTGAGAATCTTGCGAGTTGGCATAGGAGGCGGCATTCGGACGCGTTCCCCATACGTGTACCGTCGCGCCACGCTTGCGGAAGGACTGTGCGATACCGTTGCCGATGCCGCTGGAGCCCCCCACCACCAGGACGGTCTTGCCCGAGAAATCCAGTTCATTCATTGCGTATCTCCGTTCGATGTTCAGGGTCCGTTCAGGCGATCAGTCCCTGTGCGGCGAATTCGTCGATCTGCTGGCTGCTGAAACCAAGCATCGACAGCACATCGCGGCTGTGTTCTCCGAGCGCCGGGGGCGCCCGGTCGATGGACAGTGGCAGCTCTCCGAAATCCCAGAGGGCTCCTACCTGCTGAAGGTTGCCGTATGCGGCATGGGGATAGTGGGCGTGCAGGCCGGCAGCGGCGTGTGCCGCGCTGTCGAGGAATGGCTGCGCCTGCGCCTCCAGCGCCGGAGCACCAGGCACGCCGGCGTTCTGCAATGCTGTCAGGGCGGCCTGCACGTCCAACGCAGACAGAAAGGAGGCGGGGTCATCGTCGGACAACTCCATCAGCGCCTGTGCCTCCTGCGCGGCCAGTGCGGCGACGGCAACCCAGCCATCCCGGCAGCGGTAGAGCCGGTGCGTCGGCGAGAGGCCGGTCTGCTCCGCATCTAGCTGTGCCACCGGCGTCAGCCTGCCGTCTTGCCGGCAGACGGCCTCACCGGCAGTCATCAGCATCGCGCCGAGCAGTGAAGACGCCACCGCCTGGCCCTGGCCGGTGCGCGAGCGCTGGTACAGCGCCAGCAGCACAGCAAACACCGACGACAAGGCCGCCAGATGATCGCCTACCCCAAACCGCAGCCACATCGGCGCATTGCCGGCGCCACCGCATTCCACCTCCCAGCCGCAGGCCGCCTGCATTAACTGGTCGAAGCCGGGCCAGTCCGCACGGGGGCCGGCTGGGCCGTAGGAACTAACGTGCGCGCACACCAGCTCCGGCTTGCCTGCGCGTAGTTGCTCGGGTGCGATGCCGAGCTTGCGCGCAGCGGGCATCCGCACGTTGTGATGGACCACATCGGCCCAGTCGACCAGCGCCCGCAAGGCCGGCTGGCTGCCGGGGGTGCCAAGCTTGAGCGCAACGCCCCGCTTGCCGCGCTGCGTTCCGGCAAAGATTCGCTCTAACCGGCGCATGGCGTCGCCGGCGGGCGGCTCGACCTTGATCACGTCGGCACCGAGGTCCGCCAGCACCATACAGGCGAACGGGCCAGCGAGGTAGGCGCCGAGATCCAGTACCCTGAGACCGTGCAGCGGCGCTATCGCGCCACTCCCTTCCGCCGGTTGCGCCACAGCAGGTTGCGCCTTATTGCGCTTCGCAGTCCACGCCGGCGTCGCATCCTCTACCACCTGCGACAGCGGGCCACGCACGCGGGCCGGGGGGGCGATCGTGATCGCTGGGCCGGGCTGCCAGCAGGTGCCGAGCCCGGGATCGTCGACGGCAACTACGTATCCATTCTGGCGCGCCTGCTCGTCCGCATAGATCTCGCCGAAAGGCACCGCAATCTGCGCGGCAACGTCGTGCGCCCAAAAATGCTCGACCCAGTCCTGCGCGGGGCGCGTGGCGATGATGGCCTTGTTGGCGCCGAAGTTCGGGGCGACATGGCTCGGTGGCCACTGCGCATTCGCGTGGGCCACACCCGTTTCGCCCATTTCCGCCAGACCCTGCGCCATCCACGGTGCCGCGTCGGGCGAGTAGTGGACATGAATCCAGCGGCCATCCGAACACTGGTGGAGCGGAATCGGCACGGACTTGTCGAGTCCCTTGGCAAAGGCCGGACTCGGCTTATCCGCGCGCGACCAGTGCATGGTCATTGGCACCAGCGCGGCCTGCGCGAGGCTGGTGTGCGCCACACCGCCGCAGCCATCGCGGTCACGCGCAATCAGCCGTGCCATCACCCCGACAGCGAGCAGCCAGCTGGCAATCCAGCTGGCAAACGGCATGCGGATAAAGACCGGCCCGGGCCGGTGGCCGGGTTGTTCGTCAAGGAGCCCAAGTTGTGCCAGCACCAGGGTCTCGCGCGCAGGCTCGTTCGCCATAGAATGGCGCGGCGGCCAGCCTGCCACCGATGCGATGACTAGCGAGGGGTACTGCTGCCTGAGATTTGCATCGGCCAGCAAGAAGCCGGCGGCTTCACTCGGCGTCAGATCGTGCACCAGCACGTCGGCACCGGCAAGAAGTTCATCCAGCGCAGCCAGCCCGGCGGCATCGCACAGGTTCAGCGCCACACGCCGCTTGCCGCGATCCAGCACGCGGTACAGCACCGCGTCACGTTCGGCATCCGTGCGTGGGCGCACGATCTTCAGCACCTCGGCTCCGGCTTCCGCCAGGTAAAGCGAAGCCGCACTTCCGGCAAGCCCGGTGGCAAGGTCGATCACTCGCAGGCCGGACAGGATGTCCTGGCTGCCGGCGTTCGCCTGAGGACTCTGGTCTTGTGCATTGCTCACCGCTGTCTCCGCATCATGTCATGGGCGATACCGCTGGTTCCGGCCGGGGCTGTGCCGTGGTCTTACTCCGGCTGGATTCCTGCCGCTCGGATGATCCGTCCCCAGTCTGTGCTCTGCCGCGCCTGGAATTTCGCCAGCTCGGCCGGCGAAAGCAAGAACTCGAAGGTGCCCCAGGTCTGATACACGCGCCTAACCTCGGCGGCTTTGGTTGCGCCGGTGAGTAACTGCTGAAGCCGCGTCACCGCCGCCGAGGGTGCGTGGGCGGGCAGGTAGGCGCCGAGCCAGAATCCGATGTCCATGCCCTTGATGCCCGCCTCCTCGAAGGTCGGCACGTCAGGGGTCAGGGGGCTGCGCCGGAGATCCGTGGTGGCAATCACCTTCAGCTGGCCGGACTTCACGTAAGGCAGCGCAGAGAGATCGGTGAACAGCATGTCGACCTGTCCGCTGACCAGGTCGGGCAGCGCCGAGGCCCCGCTGCGATAGGGCACGCCGAGGATCCTGACACCCATCGATTGCTGCAGCAGCTCGGCCGGCAGCCGACTGGTGATGCTCGTATAGGCGAAATTGAACTTGCCCGGATGAGCCCGCAACGTCTGCAGCAGTTGCCCGGTGTCGGCCACCGGCAGCTTCCGCGGGTTCACGTACAGGTACATCGGCCCCTTGGCGAGCGTGGTGACCGGCGTGAAGTCGGCGACTGGGTCATAGGGCAGCTTGCGGAAGGTATGCGGGTTGCCAGTGAACACAACGTTGCCGGTGACCAGCACGGTGTAGCCGTCGGGCTCGGCCTTGGCCACCGTGCGCGCCGCCAGCATCGATCCGGCGCCGGGCTTGTTCTCGACGATGGCCGGAATGCCGGTGGTGCGCGTGATTTCGTTGGCAACGGCGCGCACGAAGACGTCTGGCACTGCTCCGGCCGTGAACGGCACCACAAACGTTAGGAGCCGCGCCGGATAGTCCTGTCCGGCAGCGCGAACGGGCGCAGCCGCGACGAGTGCACTGCATGCTATGGTGGCGACTGTGCGCAGCAGGCTCGGCAGCACGCGACGGCGCTGCCTGCCGGTGAAGCTGGCCCTCATTGCGCCGCCAGGTCGGCGACCGCGGAGGGAAGCACGACACGGTTGCGCAGGATGCCGAGGCCTTCCACCTCCAGCTCGACCACATCGCCAGGCTTGAGGAAACGTAGATGTTCCAATCCGCATCCGTTGCCGACAGTCCCTGAGCCGAGGAATTCCCCCGGATACAGCGTCTCTGAACGGGAGATATGCGCGATGACGTCCTCGAACCGCCAGCGCATGTCGCGGGTGTTGCCGCGCCCCCACTCCTCGCCGTTGACGCGTGCGATCATGGTGAGGTCATATGGGTCGCCGAGTTCGTCAGCGGTTACCAGACACGGACCCATCACGTTGGCGGTATCGAAATCCTTGCCTTTGGCCGGGCCCAACATACCACTCATTTCCTTCGCTTGCGCGTCGCGCGCGCTGACGTCATTGAAGATGGTATAGCCGAAGATGTACTGCCTTGCACGGTCCCGCGGCACGTTCTTGGCGCGCCCAGCGATATAGCAACCGAACTCGAGTTCGAAATCCAGCTGCTCACTGTAGTCAGGCCAGACTACGTCATCGTCGGGTCCTATCACGGCAAAGCGGTTGCATTTGTAGTAGATGGGCTGGCGATTGAAGGCATCGATAACGCGGTCATCGGCACGTGTGTTCATGGCCTTCAGCGTTGCCTCGGGGTCCGGAGTCTGCAACGCGCGTGCACGGCGTGCTGCGGCAAAGCACTGGCGCAGGTGCAACTCGAAGCAGGAGCAATCGCGCATCTGCGTGGGGGGCTGCACCGGCGCCAGCAATTTCACCGCGCTGCGCGCCACCACTGCGTCGGACGGCGTGCGCGCCAGCAGCGATTGCGCCTCGGCCAATGCAGCCTCGCCGCCTTCGATCAGCGCCTGCACGCTCGTCAGCGCTGCACCATCACCGCCGCGCACCAGTTGGCTCGCGATCCGCAGGTCGAGCACGGCTTCGTCTTGATTGAACAGGGCGCCGGCGCGGTGCTGCCCATCCGCGCCCTGGAAAGTGACTAGTCTCATCGGATGGATCTCGTTTCAGGTGGGAAAATCGAGGGCTGCCGGGGCACGCCGCCGCAGTACCACGGGCAGTCCGCCATGCATACGCTTGCTCATCCAGTGTGAGAGCGCTGCATCCATGTAATCGGCATGACCGGGGAACCAGTCGGCCAATGCGCGTGCCAGGTCGCGGGCAACCTGGCCCTCCGCGCCGCCGTCTAGCAAGGCCTGGACTTCACGCACCGAGTTCAGTACAGCCGCATGTTCATCGGTATGACATTGCGCGGCGGGAAAACCGGTGCTGGCCATCCACTGCTCTTCCTGCGCAAAGTGCTCGACCGCGTGCCGTGCGAAGTCCGCCAGCCGCGCGGGAAGGTCTGCGTCCGCCGCGCGCTGCAACGCCGCGACGCAGTCGACGAACTCGCGATGGGTGGAGTCCATCGCCGCAAGACCAAGTAGGAAGCCGTCATTCCAGCCCAACACCGCATCGTCCTGTTGCGCCCATGCGCCGGCAGCAGTCGCGGCCAGGGAAGATGAGAGCGCCGTCATCACACTCTCCCTGCCACCGGCAGGCAGGCGCCGGTTACTGCACGTGCATCGTCCGACAGCAGGAAGGCAATGACGGCGCTGAGAGCATCTGGGGCTACCCACCGGGAGGCGTCGGCATCGGGCATCGCGGTGCGGTTCGCAGGTGTGTCTAAGATGCTTGGCAGCACTGCGTTGACCGCGATGCCCCGATCCTTGAGCTCCTCCGCCAGCGCCTCCGTTAGGCGTGCGACGCCTGCCTTCGAGGCGGCATAGGCGCCCAAGCCCGCCCCCGCCTTTTGCGCGGCAAGCGCGCCCACATTGACGATGCGTCCCCCACCAGCCTGCTGCAAGTGAGGCAGGACCGCTTGGCAAGCGACGACAGCGCTTCGCAGGTTCATCTCATAGAGCCGGTCCCAGGTCAGCACGCTGCCGTCTTCCAACGACTCCCACGCAAAGCCGCCCGCGACGTTGACCAGTGCATCGACTCCACCGAGTTGCTGCGATGCGTGCGCGAATGCCGCTGCCGCGCTGCCGCCATCCGCGAGATCAGTACCGCCGACCACTAGCGTCGCACCTGGCACGTCCGTGGCCGGCACACGGTCGATAAGTGCGACGCGGGCGCCGCGCGCAGCCAGTTCGGCACCGACGCTGCGGCCGAGAACACCGAGGCCACCGGTGACGATGACGCGAGAATGGAACGAAGGCCTGGGGGACTGCGAGAGCATGCTGGTTGTCTCCGAAGGTGTCGTCACGGGCCCGGATTCCGGTGCTTGCCATGGCGAGCCGGGCTCATTGGCCCTTTTTTGTTTCAATACATTTTTTCGATTTGTGTTCATATATTATGATTAGCACCGAAGGCGGTCAACCGCTGATTGCCACCAACGTCTGACGATCAACCCGGATCCATGCCGAGAAAGCTCCCGCTCCTGACCCCCGATACCGCGCCATTCTGGCAAGGCGGCGCCAACGGGGTGCTCAACATCTGTCATTGCAAGGACTGCCAGCATTTGTTCCATCCGCCCGCACTGGTCTGCCCGCGCTGCCTCTCCGCAGCAGTGGGGCCCCGGGCCGTTTCCGGCCGCGGCACCGTGGCGAGTTTCACCATCAATCACCAACCCTGGGCAACAGACCTGCCGGTGCCATATGTGGTCGCCATCGTCGAACTCGACGAACGCCCGGGCCTGCGTTTCGTGACCAACATCGTCGGAAGTACGCCACATGAGGTGCACATTGGCATGCGGGTACAGGTGAAGTTCGAGCAGATCGAGGATGTCTGGCTGCCCCTGTTCGAGGCAGAGCAAACGGCACAACGGGACGACGAGGCGGGGAATTGAGCGTGAAAGAGCATCTTTACGAGAAGAACGTCGCCATCACGGGCATCGGCCAGTCAGAGGTTGGGCGGCCCTCCGGCCGCTCGGCCATGCAGTTGAGCGTTGACGCTGCGCTGGAAGCAATCGCCGATGCCGGCCTCACGCGCGCCGATATCGATGGCATCGCGTGCTGGCCCGGCGACAACGACAATGGAAATCCCTTCTCGCCGGTGGGACCCAACGCACTGATGAGCGTGCTGGGCTTGCGCGTGAACTGGTACGGCGCCGGCTACGAAGGACCCGGCCCACTGACGGCGCTGATCAATGGCGCCATGGCAATTGCGGCGGGGCTGTGCCGCCACGTACTAGTGTTCCGCACCATCACCGAGGCCAGCGGCCGCACGAAGAACAAGGCGGCCAGCGCACTCACCAGCAAGACGGTAGGCCGCGACGGCAGCTACTTCTGGCAGTGGTACACGCCGTTCAATGTGGTGTCGGGGGTCAATCTGATGGCGCTTTATGCGCAGCGGCACTTCCACGAGTACGGCACCACACCGGAGCAACTGGCGCAGATCGCGCTGACCTGCCGCGCCAATGCTGCGCTCAATCCGAAGGCGGTGTTCCGCACGCCGATGACAATGGATGATTACATGGCATCGCGGATGATCTCGTCGCCGCTGCGCATGTTTGACTGTGACGTGCATTGCGACGCCTCCACCGCCATCGTGCTGTCACGGGCGGACGTTGCGCAGCATGGGCCGAACGCGCCGATCCGGCTTGAGGCCATCGGCTCGGCACTACACCAACCGTGGTCCTGGGATCAAATTTCGCTGACGGAGATGGCCTGCTTCGACGTCGGCCGCATGATGTGGTCGCGTACTGACCTGAAACCGGCGGATGTCGGCAACGCGCAACTCTATGATGGATTCTCGATCCTGACAATGCTGTGGATGGAAGGCCTGGGGCTGTGCCCGCGCGGTGAGAGCGGTGCATTCGTCGAAGGCGGAAAGCGGATTTCCCGCACAGGCAGTCTGCCGATCAACACCAATGGCGGCCAACTGTCAGCCGGCCGGACGCACGGGCTCGGCTACGTGCACGAGGCCTGTAGCCAGCTGTGGGGCCGTGCGGGAGCGCGGCAGATCGCCCAGCACCAAGTCGCGGTAGCGGCTGCCGGCGGCGGTCCGCTCGGCGGCAGCGTGCTGCTGGTGCGCGAGCCGTAACGGGACGGCACCGGTGTCATAGGGCATCTACCGAGCCAATCAATTTCATCTGTATGTAGAATACTATTCTTATATAGAAATAACAGTCGTTAAGGCCAACTGACCTGATCATCGCATCCCGCGACGCATCGTCAGTTGGTCATCAAACCGACGAAGGAGACAGCCGATGTCCAGCCCCAACCGCCCCCCACCATCCGCCGCCATTGACTTCGCCGAGTTCCGACGCGGTTGGCGCATTATCGTGCTTGCCATGCTCGGACTGGCAGTAGCCGCCAATGCATCGATGCTGTATGCCTTTGGCGCGATGATGATTCCGCTGCAAAACGCCTTTGGTTGGTCCCGGGGCGAGTTGCAGCCCGCCATCAGCTTCCTGTTCGGCGGCGCCGTAATCGGCGCCCAATTGGTCGGGTGGTTCAACGACCGCTGGGGTATGCGGCGGGTTACTGCGGCGTCCACGGTGGCGCTGTCCACGGCCTTTGCACTAATGACTCTGATGGGGAAATCGATCTGGTGGCTCTACCTGATGTGTGCGCTGTTGCCGGTCGCCGGCATGGGGACTATGCACATCACCTGGACACACCTCGTCAACCTGTGGTTCGAGCGCAATCGCGGACTGGCACTGGCGCTGATGCTGTCGGGCACTGGCCTGTCGGCCACGCTGCTGCCAACCGCGATCACCTGGGCGATTGCGCGCTGGAACTGGCAGGCCGCCTTCCTGCTGCTTGCGCTGCTTCCGCTGGTGCTGGTCTTGCCACTGGTGCTGCGATGGCTGCAAAGCCCGGCAGAACAACTGGAGACCGAGGCAAGTGGTAAGGCACCGTTGCCATCTACCCACGGCATGAGCTTTCGCCAGGGCATCCGCTCGGCGCGCTTCTGGGCGTTGAATATTGCGCTGGCGATGGTGGTGGGGGCGATGGTGTCGATGGTCAGCAATACCGTACCGCTGCTGCGTGACAAGGGCCTGTCCGCCGCCGACGCCAGTCACGTATTCGGCGCCTTCGGCCTGTCGCTGATCGCCGGGCGGATTCTCGTCGGCTACCTGATCGACCGCCTGTGGGCACCCGGCGTGGCGACCATTGCCCTTGCCATGCCGGCCCTGGGCTGCCTGCTGCTTGCCACCAGCGGAGCCGAGCAGACCGGCATGCTGACGCTGGCAACACTGCTGGTAGGCATTGGCGCTGGCGCAGAGTTCGATATCGCCGCATACCTGACGGCGCGCTACTTCGGCATGCGTGACTACGGGCGCCTGTTCGGCGTGCATGTTGCGCTGATTACCATCGCCTCAGCCCTCACGCCGTGGCTTTTCGGGCGACTCTACACGGCCACGGGCTCCTACTCGGCCATGCTGGCAATCTGCGCGGCAGTCTTCGCCGCAGGTGCAATGATGCTGCTGCCGCTCGGCCGCTATCCCAACTTCAACAACCTGAACCTGGCGAAAGAAATCTGATGTCTCTGAACAATGTGGTGATCGTAGGCGCCGGCCAAGCCGGCTATCAGGTGGCGGCTTCGCTGCGCCAGGAAGGCTATGTGGGACATGTCACTCTGATCGGTGACGAACCGGGCGTGCCGTACCAGCGGCCGCCCCTATCCAAGGCCTACCTCCTGGGCAAGATCAGCACGGCGGCGCTGCGTTTCCGCCCGTTGGAATGGTTCGAGCAGCAAAGCGTGAAGCGCGTACCAGCGAACGTAACGATGATCGACCGCGATGCATGCTGCGTAGAGTTATCCGGCGGCGAGCGCGTGGCCTATGATCATCTTGTGCTCGCCACCGGCGCGCGCAATCGCGTGCCGCCGGTGTCAGGTGCAGACCTTGATGGTGTCTTCGGTATCCGCACGCTCGCTGACGCCGACGCACTGGCACCACGCCTAGCGGCCGCGCGGCATGTTGTGGTAATCGGCGCCGGGTTCATCGGGCTGGAGTTCGCCGCCGTAGCCGCTGCCAAAGGCGTGTCAGTGCATGTCATCGAACTGGGCAACCGGCCGATGGCGCGCGCCCTGTCCACGCCGATGTCTGCGCTGTTCAGCGAGGCCCACATGGGTTGGGGCGTGAAGCTGGATTTCGGCCAGACGGTTGCCGGCATCCACGGCGAAGCCGGCAGGGTAGTCGCCATAGAGACTGGTGACGGCCGCAGGCTGCCGGCGGACCTGGTGGTCTATGGCATTGGAGTGCTGCCCAACACGGAGCTTGCGGCCGAAGCGGGCTTGTCCGTGAATAACGGCATCTGTGTCAACGAACACCTGCTGACCGACGATCCGGCCATCTCCGCCATTGGCGACGCCGTGAGTTTCCCGAGCCCGTACTGCGCGTCGGCAATCCGGCTGGAATCGGTGCAAAACGCGGTCGACCAGGCGCGCAATGTCGCCGCACGGCTGATGGGCAAGCCTACTGCCTACGCCGCCCTGCCCTGGTTCTGGACGGACCAGCAAGACCTTAAGCTGCAGATCGCGGGCTTGTCCGACCAGCACGACGAGACCGTGCTGCTGGGCTCTGCCGACGCGCGCCAACTGACCGTGTTGTGCTTCCGTGCGGGTCGCTTGATTGCGGTCGAGTCCTGCAACAGGCCAGCCGACCACATGGCCGCACGCAAGGTGCTGTCACGCACGCCCCAGTTGACCCCGGCGCAGGCTGCGGAGCCTGGCTTTGACCTTAAGGCATTCGAGGCCGCCACGCGCAAGCCCTGTATGTCGCCATAAAGAAAGCGGGGATCTGGTTGCCCCGGATCCCCGCTTTCGCCGTACGGTACGTTACCCCGCGTCAAGCTAGGCCCAAGAAATCCGCCTTGCCTAACTCCACGCCGGCATGCCGCAATAAGCCGTACGTCATCGTCGCATGGAAAAAGAAGTTCCCTTGCGACCAGCGCACAAAGCCCGAACGGTCGAATTCCAGCGCAGGCTTGCCGCGCTGCGGCACCACTAACTCCTGGACAGCGCTGCCGTCGATCTGCCCGACCGTGATTGTGTCTAGGAAATCGATCACTAGGCTGACCCGTTGGCGCAGGTCTTGCACCGAGGCATCTTCGTGCTCCCGCCGTGGCGCGCCCACGCCGCTGAAGCGCTCAACCCCAAGCACAGCAATCTGGCACGCAATCAGCACCTGGCGCGAAAACGGCAGCATATCTGGTGCGAGGCGCATGTCAAGGTAGTTGGCACTGTCAAAACCCTTGCTGTCAGCATGGGCCTGGGCCTTGTCCAGCCAGCCCAGCATATTGCGCAGCATGTGCACGTAGTCGCGCACGATCATCGAATGTACGGTCAGGCTCATCGTATTCTCACCATTTGTTGTCGCCCTTGCGCGCGAACAGTTCTCGGATCGGCACAAGCGATGGTGCATGGCTGGTAAAGCCACCATCCACCATCATCGTGTGCCCGGTCACAAAGGCGGACTCATCACTGGCAAGGAAGGCCACCACATCGGCAATCTGCCGCGGGCTTCCCAGCTCTGGCGTCAGGTGCTGCGCTAGCAGGATCTGCTTGATTTCTTCCGGCACTTCCTTCTGCGCATGCTCATTGAGTACGAAGCCGATCACCAGCGCATTCGAACGCACGCCCTGTTTGCCGTACTGCGCAGCCACCATCCGGCTCAGCGCAAGCAGCGCAGCCTTGGAGCAAGCGTAGGAGGTCAGGGTAGCATCGCCCATCACGCCGAAGCCGGAAGAGCTGTGGATCACCGAGCCGCCCCCGTTGCGCAGCATTACCGGGATGACGTGCTTGCAGCAAAGCATGGCGCCACGCGCATTCACATCCATTGAGCGATCCCAGGCCTCGATCTCAACGTTGCACACGTCGCGGTCTGCGTAGCGCGTCTTCAGGTCCAGCGCAGCGGCATTGTTATGCAGCACGTCGATGCGGCCCCACTGCTCAACCACGGCGGCAACCATCCGCCGGATGGCGTCTTCGGCACTCACATCGGTTTCGACGGCCATGGCGGTACCGCCCTTTGCCTCGATGGCGGCGACGACTTCACGTGCCGCGTCGAGGCGGATATCCACTACCGCCACGCGTGCGCCATGCTCCGCCAGCACAGTCGCGCAGTGCGCGCCGAGCCCGTTACCGGCCCCGGTGACAATCGCCACCTTGCCGGCCAGTTTTCCTTCAGTCATTCGCTTCCTCTCTCATTATCTGGCCGCCTGGACGGCCAGAGACCTTACAGTTCGTGGAACTCGAACAGCTGACCGCGCACATCGGCAGGGTCGACCCGAATTAGCGGCTTGCCGCCCACCGCTTCCGACTCGTCGATCCAAGTAAAGCGCGTGCCGCGCGCTGTCAAATCCTCAGCCTTGGCGGCCAAGCCATTGACGGCTATGCGGATGTAGTACGGGCCCGGGCCCCAGGTATGGAGATAGCGGCCGGCATCGCTGTTCCAGCACGTCGGCTCGATGACATCCAGCGTGGCGCTGTTGGCCAGGCCGAATTTCATGGTCGCCTTGCGGTACCCCTCCTGCTCCAGCGCCTGCACCGGACCGCCCGGCTCCCAGTCGAGGTTGGCCGAGACCCGGCGCAGCGTGTCGTCCAGGTCGCGCACGATGTAGCCGCGCGCGGAAACACGGATCATCTGGCCCGGCTCGGGATTGAGCACCTGCGGTGCCGGGTTAGCAAAGGTCTCAGGCGGCAGCTGCAGCGGCTCGTTGGCCATGACCTCGATGCAAAGACCACCATCGACCGATGGCTCGTAGTGCGGATCCTCCGGCGTCACGCCTAGCCACAGGCGGTCGAACGGCATGTCGGGCGTGCGTTGCGCCAGGCGGAAACGCTGCTTGCGGCGCATCAACTTGTCCACCAGCACGTTCAGACGCTCGGTGGGCAGGGTCAGCACGATGGAGTGGGTCACCATCGGGCGGTGTTCACCCTGGTAGGCCTTCAGGCTGTCGAGGAAATCATGGAACATCGGGTCGCCTTGGTTGGGCTTGTCCAGGTGCCACTGCGGCTCGATGCGCGTGGGCGAGATCGCCAGCGATTTGTGCACGCGCAGGAAGTGCGCAATGTAGGGATGGTCGTCGAAGGCCTGGCGCCAGCGCGGATGGCTGTGGATGCCGAGCCTAGCCACCAACAGCTCTGCCATGCCATCGGGGTCCGCCATCATCATGTCGGCGCTCATCAGCAGATCGAACATTGTCGTCTCCAGTCGTTGTACGAGGGTTGTTGTCAGGGATGCTTCAGGCTGGTGCCGGCCGCCTGCATGTCGGCGGGCGGGCGCTGCAGCCGGGGGTTGAGCAGGAAGTGCGAAAGCGCCGGGATCAGCAGCAGTGCGCCGACCATGTTCCACAGGAACATGAACGTGAGCAGGATGCCCATGTCGGCCTGGAACTTGATCGGCGACCACACCCAGGTGATAACGCCGGCGGCCATGGTCAACCCGATTAGCGCTACCACGCGCCCCGTAAAGTCCAGCGATCGGCGGTAGGCCTGTGCCAGGGTGGCACCGCGCCTCTGCATCGCGATCTGCACGCTCAGCAGGTACAGGGCATAGTCCACGCCCACGCCGACGCCAACCGCGATCACCGGGAGCGTGGCCACCTTGAGGCCTATGCCCAGCCACACCATCAGCGCCTTGCACAGGATGGTGGTGATTAGCAGCGGGATCATCGCCACGATGGTGGCGCGCAGGCTGCGGAAGGTCAGCAGGCACAGCAAGGCCGTAGCGCCGTACACCGCCAGGTACATGGTCACGATGCCGCGCTCGACTTCGATATTGGTAGCGGCCTCGATGCCGGCGCTGCCGGCGGCGAGCAGGAAGCGCGTCGGCCGCTTGTCATCTGCGGCCGTGTTGTGCTCGCGCGCGAAGTCTTCCGATACGCGCAGCACGCGCGACAGCGTATCCGCCTTGTGGTCACGCAGGTTGGCTACCAGCGGCGTCACCGAGCAATCGCGATTGGTGATGTCCGGAGTGGCGATCATGGCGGCCGACACTGCGGCGTTGGTGATCTCCTGGTCCCGGCTCAGCGTCATCCACTTGCCGCTTCCCTCTGCCAGGCCGGCGGTGACGAAGCGCGTGGTCTCCGCCAGCGAGCTGGTAGCCTGGACACCGTCCGTGCGGCGCAGCCGCTGGGCGAGCCCGTCCATCAGTTGCAGGGCCGCGTAGTGGCGGCACCCGTCCTCAGCGGTTTTCATGATCACTACGAACTGGTCGCCCGACAGTCCGTAATGCCGGGCGACGTAGGCGTTGTCGCGGTTGTAACGCGACTCCGAACGCAGCTCAGGCGCCCCAGGGTCGAGATCACCGATGCGCAGGTCTCGCATCACCACCGTGCTGACCACCGTCACCGCGATCGCAACGCCCACCGCTGCCAGCGCGGCCTTGCGCTCGGTGAGGTGGTCCAAGCCCTTCCATACCCGGGCAAGCAAGCCCTTGCCCTCGGCCGTTTCGCTGTCCTCGACCACGGCGCGCCGGGCCGCGGCCGGGCTCACACCGATGTACGAGAGCGCCACCGGAATCAGCACGAGTTTGGTAAAGATCAGCACTGAGACGCCAAGGCTGGTGGTGATCGCCAGATCCCGAATGACCGGGATGTCGATGATGATCAGCACGGCAAAGCCGACAATGTTGGTCAGCAATGCCGTCAGTCCCGCCATGAACAGCCGGCGGAACGTATAGCGCGCCGCCACGTACTTGTGGGTGCCGCGCCCCACGTCTTGCAGGATTCCGTTCATCTTCTGCGCGCCGTGCGACAGGCCGATCGCAAAGATCAAGAATGGCACCAGGATCGAGTACGGGTCGAGTTCGTAGCCTAGCAGTTGCATCAGCCCCAGCAGCCACACCACACCCAGCACGGCTACCGTCACCAACAGCACCGTGCTGCGCACGCAGCGTGTGTAGACGAACACGAATAGCGCCGCCACCGCCACCGATACGCCGAAGAACAGCATTACCTGCTTCAGGCCATCGATCAGGTCACCGACGATCTTGGCGAATCCGATGATATGGATGCCGACGCCATCGCTCTCGAAGCTGCGGATCTTCGCTTCCAGCGCGTGCGAAAACTCGCCGTAGTTCAGCGCTTCACCGGTCTTGGGATTGTGGTCGAGCAAGGGCGTAACGATCATGCTTGACTTCAAGTCGTTCGCCACTAGGCTGCCGACGACGCCGGCGCGGCCGATGTTTGCCCTGAGCTGCTCGACCGCACGGGCCGAGCCGTCATAGTCGGAGGGCATCACTGCACCTCCGGTGATGCCATCTTCAGTCACTTGCCGCCAGCGCACGATCGGCATCCACAACGACTTCATCCACGAGCGGTCCACACCAGGGATCAGGTAGAGCGTGTCGTTGATCTTGCGCAGCGTGTCGAGATAGGCGGGATCGTAGATATCGCCGCGCTTGTTCTCCACTACGATGCGGATGCTGTTGCCCAGGCCAGGCAGTTCCGCCTTGTGGTCGAGGTAGTTGCGGATATACGGGCTGGAGGATGGGATCATCCGCTCGAAGCTGGCATTGACATGGATCCTCAGTGCGAAGTACCCGAGAACCAGCGTTGCCAGCAGGCAAAGCACCAGGGCCACGCCACGGTTGTTGAAGATAAAGCGTTCTGCCACATTGCCGGATTGCCGGTCAAAATCGCGCAAATCACGAACGACCGGCATGGCTGGGTTACCGATGGGGGCACTCATTTCTCATCCTTGTTGCTTATGGGTACCGGGCTCAGCGAACCGGCATGATATCCAGCACGCGCAGACCGTTGACCAGCGCGAGCACCAACTGGCCCGAGATGGTCGTCGCGGCACCCAGCACTTCGCTGGTATACGGAATCTGCAGCGGAACGGCGCGGCTGCCATCCGGTGAAACCGAGAGGACCTGCCCGGCATCGGATACCAGCAACAGGCCTTCGCCGCCGGCGGGCACGGCGGCGACGAGGCTCGCCTCCGTGCCGGTGGCGAGCTTGCGCCACTGGGTGCCTTCATCCTTGCTGACGTAGGCATTGCCTGACAGGCCATAGGCCAGCACGCGGCCCGGCCGCACATCGACGCCGAAGAAGGTGCCCTCGTAGGGTGTCTTCACCTGCGCAAAGTGATTGCCTGCTGGGTCCAGCCTGAGCAGCAGGCCCTGCTCGCCCGCGATATAGCGCTGTGTGCCATGCCCGGCCACGGCATAGAGGTGCAGACGGCGCGGGTTGTCCGTATGCTCGATCCACGGCGTCCAAGTCTTGCCGCCGTCGACGGTATGCAAAACCAGACCGAACGCGCCCACCAGGAAACCGTCGTTCGCGTCCGCAAACGAGACATCGAGAAAAGGCGTCGGCAGGACGTCCAGAGTGGCGGATTGCGATGCCCACCGCTCAACCTCTTCGCGGGTCTTGTCGGCACCCTCGGGCCCGCCTTGGGCAGGATAGTGGCCGCGCAGCAGCTTGAGCAGGCTACGACCATCGAGCACGCGCTGCCAGCTGGCCCCGCCATCGGCGCTGCGCAGCGCGACTGCGTCGTGCCCTACCGCCCAGACCGTGTTGGCGTCGCTGAACCTGACAGATACTAGGTCGGACTGCACCGGGCTGGGCATCTGCGCCCAGTGTGAGCCGCCGTCCGAAGACATCACAATCAAGCCGCGCGGGCCGACCGCGACCAGCCGGTCGCCCTGCCGGGCAACGCTGCTGGCCGGGCTGTGCTTGTTGAACTCGCCCGCTGGGACCGGCATGTCGAGAACGTCGCGCATCGGCCGGTTGGCGTTGCCTTGCTGCATTGCGAACGCCGCTGCTGCGAGGCCCATGGCAAGCGCTACGGCCGCCATGAACGGCCTGTGCAGTCGCCGTCCATTTCCGGAAAAAGCGCCCGGCGATGCCGGGCGGGATTGAGGATGAGCCACGGCACCACTCCTTATCTGCTGACCGGCATCAGCGTGCTGTCTCGCGCGCCACCACCGCCTCAGGATTCAACTCACGCTCGCTACGCCGCGCGGCCTGGACGAAGTAGCCCGACTTCGAGGCATCGTTAATGTACGCGTACACGCCCTTGTTGAAGTCGTAGATGGTGTTCTTCACGCCATAGGGCTGAACGGACTTGCCATAGAGTTGGATGGTTCCCTGGAACAGGGCGCGGTACAGCTCGCCAGACTGGTCGTAGGCGTCGTACAGCGAAGCCCCAGACCAGTCTTCATCGAAGTAGTAGATCCGCTTCGAATACACGTGGCGCTGGCCCGGCTTAAGGGTTGCCTCCACCACCCAGACGCGATGCAGCTCCCAGCGCTCGCAGGCAGGATTCACATGCTTGGGTTGTAACGCGTCGACTGTCGGGCAATCGTTGTACATCCGGTAGCTGTTGTAGGGGATATACATCTCCTTCTTGCCGATCAGCTTGAAGTCGAAGCGGTCCTGCTTACCGGTGAAGACAAACAACTCGTCGAACAGCGTCACACCGCCCATGCTGCCGACCGGCGTGTCATAGGCGAACTCGGGCGAAAGCTTGACGCGGCGCTGGCCCGGCATGTAGTTCCAGGCCTTGCGCGCCTTGTCCACAGGATCAAGGAAATCGATTAAGCCGGTCATCTCACCGGCACGGCGGGCGGGCACCTTGTTATTGGAGTAGGTGCGCCAGATCATGTCCGGATCGCGATCGGCCTGGTCCACCTGATAGTACACGTAGTCCTGGTAGGTGTATTGCTCAGAGGTCTGCGTAGCCTTGCCTGATGCATCTACGACCCAAGTAGAGGCATCGGGAGAAACCATCGCGGTGTCACCCATGTAGCGCAGAATATGGCCCCACATCACTTCGTTGCCAGTCTTGGGGATCGGAAATGGCATGCCACCACGGCAGGCGCGATCTATGGCCAGGCCATCCTTGGTCGCGCTGCAGGTGGTGGCGTTGCGCACCGTTGCCTTCAGGATCTTCTCGGGGAAGGCCGCCGTGCGATGCGACGGGTAGACATCGATGTAGTACGTATCCGGATTCTTCTTGATCAGCGCCTTCTGGCCGTCGCTCAGTTTCGCGGCGTACTTGTCTACATTCTTCGCATCGATGCGAAACAGCGGCTTCTCATCCTTGAACGGGTCAGGCCAGAAACCGCTGTCCGGCTTATAGCCGGCGGGCGCCTTGGTCAGGCCGCCGGTGTAGGCCGGGATCGTGCCGTCGGCATTGCCCGCCTTGATGGCACCGAACTCGGTAAGTGTGGTGCCAAGCTGCTTGGCTTCCTCGGCCGAGACGGCGGCCATAGCGGCGCCACTGGCGCCGATCAGGGCTGCGCAGAGTGCATAGTGAAGCTTCATCGTTGTCTCCTGTCTGTTGTTACGTCTTCGACCCCGGGAACGGTCTTAGAAGGATGTCTTGAAGGTAAAGACAAGCCAGCCGCGATCTGTGGCGCCCACTGCGGAATTGAGCGCGCCGCCGCCGACCACCATCGTGCCCGTCGAGTTGTAGCGGGTTGGCACAATCAGGTCGGAATAGCGCAGGCTGAAGTCATACTTAGTGAGATAGGTTGCGGTGACGCCGACCGACCACGCGGCAACGCCCTCAAACCCGCCGGCAGTTGCCGACTTTCCCTTGATGCCGTAGTTCAGCGTCATCGGCACGCTGAGGTCCCAGCCCGGGAATACGCCGAAGTACTGCGGCGTGAAGTTCATTGCGATCTGGTAGAAATTGCGCGTCGAGCAAGCGTTCGGGGTTGCCGTGGTTTCGCAACCGGCATAGCCTTCGCCGCGATAGAGATTCTCGTTCTGCGTGATGCTGAGCAGCCGGTTATACGCAAACTCGACCATGAGCACGCCGGTGTCCCAGACCGGCGTCTTGGGCAACCCGTACATGCCGTTGACCACCCAGTGCAGCGTGTCGCCGCGCGCGCCGGTATCGGTGGTCATACTGGAAGCGGAATTTAGCGCCGTGTTCTTACGCAGCGACAGATCCGAACCGATGCTGATCGGGCCGATCTGCGTGCCAAGGCTCACGCCATACAGTTCGACGCCTTTCGCATAGTCAAAGCGGAACTTGCCACCCGGCAGGAGCTGGATGCCGGTCTCCGGGTTGTAGTCATCGAACTTGCGGTAGTAGATGCCGATCTTCGAGTTGATTGCATCCACATCGAACTTGGTTCCGATACCCCAGTTGCCGGCGTTGCGAGTGGTCTGCTCCATCGTGTTAGTGAAGCTGGTTGTCGGGCCGACCCCAACCCGGTCAACTGTAGGTGCCGTGTCCGCCCCCATCAGGTAGGTGCCGCCCATCGGCACGCGGGTGGGCTTCCACTCGTAAAAATACTGGCCGAATATCGATGCCCAGTCGGTGACTTGGGCCTTGAACGAAACCTGCCCCAGCGGCAAGAAGACTTCTTTGGTTTCGATACCCGGGCTGTTGACGGCCTTGACGCCGTCAGTAGGTGCCTGCGAGTAGGAGATGGCATGAGCGCCGATCAGAAGACCTTCGCCCCAGGACAACGCGTGGCGACCCACCTTCACGTTGACAGGCACCTCGCCAAGGTCAAAGTTGGTCCAGCCGAATACGTCCATAAACTCGGCAGAAGGCCCGTTCATGTAACGCGAAACCGTAGAGTTGTAGCTATCGTTGAAATAGCTAGTAGGAAATCCGGCTGGCGAGCTCACACCATGGCTGCTGTACGCGTTGTCGTACCAAGCGGTGGCGCCAAGGCGGAAGCCGACCTGGTTCTTGTAATTCACGTCGAGTTCGCTCAGTACATCGACACGGTTCGTAACGATATTGTTCTTCTTGAACTTGGAGTCCGATTCGTCGTACGTTGGGTTGGCCAACAAGCGCGAATCCTGCCCTTCCATGCGCATGCCCAGGTTATAGCGCACGGTATTGTCCCAGCGCAGCTTGATATCGGGATTCCCGACGTCGATCTCAACCGCCTGTGCGGCGCCCGCGCATCCCAGTACCAGCGTCGTTGCAATGGCACGGCGTCTCAATCCCGCCGAGCGATTTTTCTCGAACCGCTTCATTGTCTGTCTCCATCCCAGTTTTTTTGTGAGATGCCCGGTCGCGCTTCTGGTCGAAGCATTCGCCGGGCTTTTTTATCCCTGCCAGGCACTGCCACTCGTTTCGAATCTCCATGCCGGCAACCTCGCCTGCCGGAGCCTCGGGAGGGCTCACCGATTCCACCACCGAATGTGAACAGACACAACTTATCTGTCTACATTTAGCGCATTCTATATTCCGACGACAGTTTTGTGTTCAGAATCATCAAACGCGCCCCCCCGAGTTTCTACCTAGTGCCGTACTTGGCTCTCTTAGACATCAGTGAGCAGCATTGCTGCAAGTGCAGAGCCTGGCATCCCCGGCGCGAAATAGTAGGAGACGAGCTATCTTTGAAACAAAAGTCGTCAATTTTTGATACAAAGACTTCATTTGTGTTCACAAATCAATCTTGACGCCATGGGCCCGCAGGCAGGCGTGCGGATTCCGGCCAGCAATCGCCGGCCGCCTGTTACTTACAGTGGGGCTTAGAGAGGGTGCGCGACAGTCTCTGGCTACAACGCAAGCGGGGCCTAGATGGCAGGCGCCCGGGCCGGCGAACTCTGGGGGGACAACTGCAGCAGAGAGCAAGCCAGCGCAGTACGGTGCCGGGAGATGGCTTTGCGACTGATGTGGGAATAGGACGACGACATCACAGCTCCTCCTCGGATGGCACCAGCACGGGGGGATTGGAGGCAGCCATCCTTATTTGGTTATATGACCAAATACTATAGGTTTCGTGACCCATATCAAGCCCGTTTTCATACGGGATATCCCTCAAATTCCCTAGGAAATTTCGATGATATGTTGCATACATCGACAAGAGTACGTGACGAAGTACTGTCAGGTGACCTAATATTCGCCTTATTGTGACCCATAATTCGCGTCAGAAGATTGTGGGGCACGAGGGGACCAGAAAGCTGTGGGACGGCAAAGTTCCGCCGACCGGTACGCCGGTCGAAAACAAGACAAAGGGAGCCGCGAGAAATGAAGGAGATCAGCATCACGTCGACAGATCTGAACGGCGAAGCCGACGAACCGGAGATCCGCCGGCGCGGCAACCGCGCGACCCGTACCCCGGAAATTCTGGAGTGTGCGATGCGGGTATTCAGCAGTGAAGGTGCTGCAGGCTTTACGCAGAGACGCGTGGCTGCCGAGGCAGGCATCCGGCTGAGCACGCTGCAGCACTACTTCGGCACACGCGAAGAGTTGTTACGCAGCACGATCGAAACCATGGGCAGACGCTCATTCGGCCTCTACCGTGAGCTGATGAAGGACAAGACCCGCGCACCAGAGGCCATCTTGGATGTGATCGTCGACAACATGTTCACCTCACTGAGTGAGCCCGACGTCAGCGTGGGCGCATTCGCCGTTCAATGCTGGAGCCTTGCAGAGCAAGAGGACTTCGCGAGGGAGCTGGTATCAGGGATCAACGGCGAATTGCAGGACATCTTCGCGTACATTGTGGGCAGGATCAGTCCGTCGCTGACCGCCTCGGAATGCACGCTACGCGGCGCACTGATCCTGTCCAGCATGTTCGGGCTAGTGGTCTACCGTCGGCATGGCGGCTACAACATGCCGGATCTGGACGCATTGCGCGCAGGCACCAAGGCGATCTGGCGGGCGCTCAGCAAGTCGACGCCGTAGCGCACTGGTCGAGCGTCTACGAGCCGCACGCATGGATCAGGAAGTCCCTCAACGCATCGGCGGGTGGCGCATGTACGTGTCCGCGCTGCCAGATCATTCCTACCTCCATGTCCGGCACATTGTCGGCAATGGGACGCGCCTCGATCTGCTTGCCCTCCAGGGACCACGGACGGTAAACCATGTCCGACAGCACGGCAACGCCAAACCCATGCGCCACCAGGCCGCGCAACGCCTCCATTGAACTGGTGCGGAACGCCACTGATGGCGCCAGGCGCCTGCTTCGCCAATAGCGCATGGTCGATTGCTCGCCTTCGTCAACCGTCAGCAGGATGTAGGGATACGGCGCAATCTCCCGCAGCGATGGCTTCGGCGTGGCCAGCAGCGGGTGCGACGGCGAAGCCCACAGCTGCCTGCGCGAGCGCATCAACGTGTGGTGGGCAAAGCGGCCCGGCTTGCCGACATTGGAAAGAAGGCAAATGCCCAGTTCGATCTCGCTAGCCAGCACCGCGCGCTCTATGTCTGGGCGATCCATATCATGCAGGTCGAGTTGGATGTCGGGATAGTTGGTGCGAAAGCGCGCCAGCAGGCCGGGCAGGAAGTAGCCCAGCACTGTGTATGACGCGGCCACGCGAACGGTACCGGTGAGCGCGTGGACTTGGTAGCGCGGCTCGCGAAGCGCATCTTCGACAGACTCCAGTATCTGCCGGGCATGCTGGTAGAAGTGATGGCCCTCGGCCGTCAGCGCCACGCCATGCGGCAAGCGTTCGAAGAGCCGCACACCCAGTTGCTGCTCGAGCATCAGCACTGCGTTGGTAATGGCGGACTGCGACACATGCTCGGCCGTGGCGGCCATCGAGAATTGTCCGGTCTCAGCCGCTGCGCGGAAATAGCGGAACTGACGCAATGTCACTTCTCTGGCCAGGCGCCCCTGGGCCGGTCTCACGGTTGCCATGCGTTTTTCCAATATCAGGTGTCTGAATTGATGATTTTACGATATCGGATCGGCTTTCTACACTCGCTTCGGAACAAAGAGAGCATCCGGAGACAAGCCCCATGAATGCCCCGCTATCCCCCGCACAGGCCGACGCGCTGCGCGCCTCGCCGCAAACCACCACCCTTGACGACAAGTACACCCTTGAAAAGGGCCGCGTCTACCTGAGCGGCACTCAGGCGCTGGTACGACTGCCAATGCTGCAGAAGGCGCGCGATCTGGCCGCGGGCCTCAACACTGCTGGCTATATCTCCGGGTATCGTGGCTCGCCGCTTGGCGGCGTCGACCAAGCGCTATGGAAGGCGAAGGAGCATCTGATTGCAAGCGACGTGGTGTTCCAGCCCGGCGTGAATGAAGACCTGGCAGCCACCGCGGTGTGGGGGACGCAGCAGATCAACCTGTTCCCCGGCGCGACGCGCGACGGCGTGTTTTCGATGTGGTACGGCAAGGGCCCCGGCGTGGATCGCTCTATCGACGTCCTCAAGCATGCCAACTCCGCTGGCTCCGCCAAGCACGGCGGCGTGCTAGTGCTGGCGGGGGATGACCATGCCTGCAAGTCTTCGTCGGTTGCCCACCAGTCCGAACACGTGCTGCTCGCCTCCGGAATCCCGGTGCTGTATCCCGCCAATGTGCAGGAATATCTGGACTACGGGCTGCATGGATGGGCCATGAGCCGCTATTCCGGACTGTGGGTAGCCATGAAATGCGTGACCGATGTGGTGGAGTCCACCGCCTCTGTGGAGATCGATCCGGATCGAGTGCAGGTGGTGATTCCGCAGGATTTCGCCATGCCCGCAGAAGGGCTCAATATTCGCTGGCCGGATCCCCCGCTAGCCCAGGAGAGCCGGCTGCTCGACCATAAGTGGTACGCCGCGCTCGCCTACATCCGCGCTAACAAGCTCAATCGCGTGGTGCTCGATGCGCCTGATGCTCGCTTTGGCATCATGAGCGCAGGCAAGGCATATCTCGACACACGCCAGGCACTCGCCGACCTGGGCCTGGACGACGACACCTGCCGCCGCATCGGGATCCGTGTCTTCAAGGTCGGATGCGTTTGGCCGCTAGACGCACATGACGCACGCGAGTTCGCCACCGGATTGGAAGAAATCCTGGTGGTCGAGGAAAAGCGCCAGATCCTAGAGTACGCACTAAAGGAAGAGTTGTACAACTGGCGTGAGGATGTCCGACCAAAGGTCTACGGCAAGTTCGACGAGCGCGGCAATGACGGCGGCGAATGGTCAGTTCCGCGCGGCAACTGGCTGCTACCAGCGCACTATGAGCTATCCCCGGCACTGATTGCCAAGGCCATAGCGCGCCGGCTCGACAAAGCCGATCTGCCGTCCGACGTGCGAGAGCGGATCGCTGCCCGCGTGGCGCTAATCGAGGCCAAGGAACGCGAGGTCGCTCGACCTCGCGTGACGGCCGAGCGCAAGCCATGGTTCTGTTCGGGATGTCCGCACAATACCTCCACGCGCGTGCCCGTAGGCTCGCGCGCGCTAGCCGGTATTGGCTGCCACTACATGGCGATGTGGATGGATCGCAGCACCGACACTTTCAGCCAGATGGGCGGAGAAGGCGTCGCGTGGACAGGGCAGATGCACTTCACCAGCGAGAAGCATGTCTTCGTCAACCTCGGCGACGGCACCTACTTCCACTCAGGGCTGCTAGCGATCCGCGCGGCCATCGCGGCGCGCGCCAGTATCACTTACAAGGTTCTCTTCAACGACGCTGTAGCGATGACCGGCGGCCAGCCCGTGGACGGTGTGCTGACTGTGCCGCAAGTAGTGCACCAGGTACTGGCAGAAGGGGCACAGCGCGTCGTGGTGGTCACCGACGAGCCCGAGAAGTACGGCAACAGGGAGATGCTGCCGGCGGGCGTCGGCGTGCACCACCGCGACGCGCTTGATGCGATCCAGCTTGAGCTGCGCGACACCGCCGGCGTCACGGTGCTGATCTACGATCAGACCTGCGCCACTGAAAAGCGGCGGCGCCGCAAGCGGGGAATCTATCCCGATCCGGCGCGGCGCGCATTCATCAACGACGCCGTTTGCGAAGGCTGCGGCGATTGCTCGGGAAAGTCGAACTGCCTGTCGGTAGAGCCGCTGGAAACGCCGCTGGGCACCAAGCGCCAGATCAACCAGTCGTCGTGCAACAAGGACTTCAGCTGCGTGAGCGGCTTCTGCCCGAGCTTCGTCACTGCGGAAGGGGCACAGGTGCGCAAGCCGAAGGCCGTTGGCGGCAACGATCACGGCGTGGACTTCGAAGCCCTGCCGGTGCCTTCGCTGCCGGCACTGCAACGTCCCTACGGCATGCTGGTGACTGGGGTTGGCGGCACCGGCGTCGTTACCATCGGCGGCCTGCTTGGCATGGCCGCTCATCTGGAAAACAAGGGAGTCACTGTGCTCGACATGGCGGGGCTTGCGCAGAAAGGCGGCGCGGTCCTCAGCCATGTACAAATCGCGTCCACGCCCGCGCATTTACATGCCACACGCATTGCCACCGGCGAGGCGCAACTGGTCATCGGGTGCGATGCGATCGTTTCCGCTTCGCCGGAAGTGCTGTCGAAGACCCGGCACAATGTCACGGCGGCGGCCATCAACAGCGCAAACACCCCTACTGCGGAATTCATCACCAACCGCAACTGGAAGTTCCCGGGCGCCAGCGCCGAACAGGATGTGCGTGACAACGTGGGAGACGCGTGCGCCTTCATCGATGCCAGCGCCTGGGCTGTCACGCTTCTGGCAGATGCTATCTACGCCAACCCGCTGTTGCTAGGATTTGCCTGGCAAAAGGGCTGGATCCCGCTTCGGCATGAAAGCTTGATGCGGGCCATCGAGCTCAACGGGGTCTCTGTACAGAAGAATCAGCAGGCATTCGAGTGGGGTCGCTATCTCGCTCATCACGGCGAGGCGACGCTGAGCGAGCGTCTTCACGCGCCACGCGCGCAGGTGAATTCGATTCCGGAGACCCTGGAATCGCTGGCTTGCGAGCGCTCGGCCTTGCTGACGGCCTACCAAAATGCCCCCTATGCAGCGAAGTATCGCGCCGCGGTGAATGCCGTTCGGACTGCCGAGATGCGCCTCGGCAACGGTCACAGACTGCCGTTGACTGAATCCGTGGCACGCAATCTTGCCAAGCTGATGGCCTACAAGGATGAGTACGAAGTGGCTCGTCTGTATTCCGATTCCGCCTTTCTCGACAAGCTACGCGCGCAGTTCGACGGCGAACCGGGCCGCGACTATCAGCTCAGCTTCCATCTCGCCCCCCCGCTGTGGTCAGCGCGTGATCCGCAGGGTCGCCCGGTCAAGCGCCGATTCGGCCCGAGCATGATGATTGCATTTCGGATTCTGGCTCGGCTTAAGAGCTTGCGCGGGACGCCGATCGACCCGTTCGGAAGGACGGCCGAACGCCGTGCCGAGCGGCGCCTCGTGGCCGACTATTTCGAGTTAGTACAAATGTTCAGCGCATCATTAAGTTCGGAAAACCTGGAGTTTGCCATTGCGCTCGCTCGTCTTCCGGAAGAGATCCGAGGCTATGGCCATGTCAAGGAAGCCAGCATAGTGCGTACTGCCGCTGCCGCCAAAGGGCTACTGGCAGCCTATTGCAGCAGTTCTCCGCCGGCCGACAATGAATACCTCGGAGAACCAGAACCGCCGAAGCTCTCCGAAAGCCGTGAATATGGGGCTAGGTCAATGTAGTCCTGATGTGTCAGGCAGCAACGGCCAAACGCCAAGATCTCCCTAGGAGCGATTGCAAATCGTTCGTCTCCGCTGCGCCAAGTTGGCAGCGCCTGTGAGACTCACTGAAATTGCGGCGCGCGCTTTTCGATAGATGCCGTCACGGCCTCGCGCCCGCGAGTTATTTCGGCAATGTCATGTTAGTGAAATCGGCACGAACCGACGCTTGATGAACCGACTGCTCAGAAAGCGGTAGACGGTTTTTTGTTGGCTTCGGCGAATACACGCCAGGCCGAGAAGCGGGCGGCGAGGTATTTGCGGTAGAGCGAAGCGCGCAGCAGATGCCGCTTGAGGGCAAAGTGGTGGCGGGTCGAGCCGAAGCACGAGAAGAACGCCTGCGTGCGTTTTTGGTCGCGGAAGCCGCGTATGTGCCGTTCGCGTTCTCGAGTGGGCTGACGGCTGTTCTCGGCGCGGTTGTTGACCGGGCGCTGGCTTTGACGAATGCATGCTTCGTGTCGGCCAACTCCGGTGCCTCAGGCTTGGACGCAGCGTGGCCGCGCAACCGGCCGGTAACACTCCTGCGTGGGGCCGTGCAGGAGCGCAGCGCGCGCTGGAAGCCGCGTTTACCCGCAGCCTTGTCGCGCCGCTTCTGCAGCAGGATGTCGAGCTCGGAACTGTGCTCATCGACGGTCCGCCACAGCAGCGAGGGCTCGCCATGCAGCGTCACGAACACCTCATCAAGATGCCAAGTGCTGCCGGGCTTGCGCCGCGCGACCTTGACCCGGTGGAGAAATTGGCACCAAGTTTATTGCACCAGTAGTAGATCGTCTCGTAGCCGACGACCACGCCGCGCTCGAACAGCAGTTCCTTGATGTCGCGCAGGCTGAGCTGGAATCAGTAGTACCAGCGCACCGCCAAGCCGATGACGGCGCCCGGAAAACGGAAGCAGTGATATAGAGCGTTGTCTTCTTCATCGCCCCAACCTAGCTGGTCCGTCACGCACCGGCAACGCATGTCATGCAGTCTAAGCCGCGTCCTACTGGATCCTCGCGCCCGCTAACCCGACAATGCCTAACGGTCGATTCACCACCAAGTGAACTCACGCAAAAACGACCCGCCGTCGACACCCAACACTTGCAGCCAGTCGTGGAGTTCGACGACATCCAGTCGACGCTCCAGTGACTCAACCTTTGATACGAATGATTGAGGTCGACCGAGCGCATCCGCCATAGACTGCTGGGTAGTCCCCGTAGATTTTCGAAGTTCGATGAGTTTGCGAACTATCGCCTGATAACGATCATCGTGGATGGTTTTCATCCCCGCGATGCCATCATTTATTCTTAATTATCCCAAAATGGGATAATGCTCACGGATTCCGGTAGAATGCGCCTCCACCGATACCCTAGAGCGTCGAGCGCTCACAACAGACCGAGTACCAGAAAGTTATGCTACTGCTCGATTCCGCCTGGACTGATCGGACGCCTGCCTTGCGCACGATGGCGTACCCGTTCATCCCCTTTCGCTATGCTGCACTGTGTGGCCGCTTGCCGTGCTTTCTCCTGAAGCTACATGTCGGTCCAAGGCATGACTCTGTCATACAGGCTCTTCTGGTTTCCAGCATCTCAGATTTGATTGCAGTGCTTGACGACCCAGCGTACTGCCGCGAAGGGAGCACACTTTCGATACTGCATTTCCCCAACCCCATGGACGGAGAGTCACCGCACCTGGAGCACGTTGCCGCCCTCAGAATTTACGTGGCAGACGGTCGAGAAGTTGTCTGCTACGAAGACTTCGAGGGTCTGGAGCACTATCTATTCTCTGAGGACACGGGCCTGCTTTTCCGCGACGGAACAGTGGGCGAGTATTTGTTTGCCGCTGGGAAGATTCAGTAGCGTGTCGCATCATCCTCACTTGCCTTGTATTGCAGGTCAAGACGGCACACTGAACTGGCAGACGAGCCCCACCATGCAGGCAAGAACTCAGCACGAAGGACAGTCTACGCATGGACAAGCAAGATCGCGAGAGCCTACGACGCCGCGTACCAGTCATCAACTCGGGAGAACGCACAGCCTATGTGCGACTGTCTTCGGTACCCCAACCTTGGCAAGATGAACTTCGGGACACCATAAGGCGCGAACTGGTCCCGACTTTTCTCCTAGAGGGTCACGGCGACTGCATATTCGTCTGGGACTGGTCAAGCTGGCTCGACGATGAACTCTTCTGTCCATTCTAGCCAGCCAAACTGTTGTATCCGTCTCATTTCAGTGCAATCGCAATACGCTCTGACGCCGAAGGCGGCGATTCACCACAGAGCCCTGCAATGGAGACACAGTGGTCGCGCTCCCAATATCAGCCCCGAGTGATGAAGGAGGACGAAGATCACCTTACTTGCCACAAATGCCAGATGATTCTTCTGCCGTTTATAGCAGTATCGATGACAGATATAGCTGCAAAGGAAATTGCGGCTACGAATTGTGATTTCCGGAAGGCTGAAAACTCAAACGGTACGGGCCCAGCCATCTGAGCTTGCCCCCGCAAAACGAATCCCTTGCTGAGGTTAAACTGAAGCAAGGAGAGATGTGATGACAAGCAAGACAAAGCGGGCGCAGTACACGCT
>NZ_JWMB01000065.1:0-18207 GCF_000812445.1 Cupriavidus sp. SHE
CATTTCGTTGCAGCGGAGAAACGAGATTATGCAGAGCATTCAGCGTTTCGTCAACAGTTTTTGCAGAACTTTTTTCTGCCGGTCAGCGCTGCATCCCTCCGCAACCCCAACCCACTGCCGCCCCGCAACCCTTGTCGCTGCTGCGTTTGCAGTGCGTTTCGTGTTGCGAGGGGGCGAATATTAGATGACCACACCGCGGAAGGCAAGAGGTTTCGTAAAAGAATTTACCTATCTATTAGAATCGCCGCATGACCCTCCAAGAACCGCCCACCTACCTTCCAGAGAAGCTGGCCAGCCGCGAGCCCGGTATGCTCGATGCGCAGGCGCTTGCTGCCGCGCTTGCCCGGCCAATTGTGTTTGTCGATCTGGAAACAACCGGGGCGGACGCGCAGCGAGACCGCATCACCGAAATCGGTGTGGTCGAAGTCGGCCCCGACGGCATTCAGGAATGGGACACGCTGGTCGATCCCCTGACCAGCATCCCACCGTTCGTACAGGGACTGACCGGCATCACCGACGATATGGTCCGCGGCCAGCCCACCTTTGCATTGATTGCCGAAGCCCTGGCCGAGAAACTGCAAGGCCGCCTGTTCGTCGCCCACAATGCACGCTTCGACTATGGGTTTCTGAAGAACGAGTTCCGCCGCGCTGGCGTGACCTTCCGTGCGGACGTACTTTGCACGCTTCGCCTGTCCCGGTCGCTCTTTCCGTCCGTCGAGCGCCATGGCCTGGATGCCCTGATCGCCCGCTTCGGCCTGACGCCGAAGGGTCGGCACCGCGCGCTAGCCGATGCCGAGCTGCTCTGGCAATTCTGGCAGAAAATTCACGAGATCTATTCAGTCGACCTGGTCGAATCCGCCGTAACGTCGCTGGTCAAGCACGCCAGCCTGCCAGCGGGCCTGGAAGAAACTGCATTGGACGATGTACCGGATCGCCCGGGTGTCTATCTCTTCTATGGCGACGACGACGTGCCGCTCTACGTCGGCAAGAGCATCCATCTGCGCCGGCGCATTCGCGCCCACTTCGCCGGGGATCACAGCAACGCCAGGGAGATGCGGCTGTCCCGCTCCGTGCGTCGCGTCGAGTGGCGCGAGACCGGGGGAGAAATCGGCGCACTGCTGAGCGAGGCGCATCTGATCAAGACACTGCGCCCGCTGCACAACCACCTGCTGCGCCAGAACACCGAGCTATTCTCATGGGAAATGGTCGACGGGCTGCCTGCGCCACGCCTGCGTTCGGATCGTCACGTCGATTTCAGTCGGCACGCCGCACTATATGGTGCATTTCCGAGCCGGGCCTCCGCGCAAGCGCGCCTGCGATCGCTGGCGGATGAACACCAGCTTTGCCTGGCGACGCTGATGCTCGATGGCACGACCCGCCGGGGCAGCCCTTGTTTCGCGCGGCAGTTGCACCGATGCGCGGGCGCCTGCACCGGGGAGGAATCCCAGACGGCCCATCGGGAACGCACCGTGGAAGCAATGGCTTCCATGGCCATCCAGCGCTGGCCGTTTGCAGGAGCAATTGCCTGGCGTGAAGCTTCCGGCGATCGCTTCCCCTGGCACATCATCGAAGACTGGTGCTACCTGGGCTCGGCCCCCACGCTTGAGGACGCCGCCCGGCAACTGGTCGCGCCGGCCCGCTTCGACATCGATACCTACCAGATCCTGGCCCCGCGGATCGAGGAGTTGAAGGCCAGCGCCGTACCCCTGTTATCTACACGCGAGTTCGTGCTGACGCCCCCGGTACTCCCGGAGCCCAGGGCGGCCCGCGTGCCTCGCACGGCGGGAAAGCGTACGGCAAACGCCTCGGAGCACAGTCAAACGCCGGGGCTCTTCAGCTAAAACAGCCGAACGGGCTGGCGAACGGTGCGGCAGCACGCATAAATGCACTGGCAGCCGGCGCCTGGCTCGCCTAGTCTCCGAGGGGAGGACTGCCGCCCCTGATGGAGTCGCCATGCCTGCACCACCCCGACGTTCCCCCGGCCGCACCGGCATGATCGCCGCTGCCGCGATCGCGCTGACCACCGCCTGCGTCAATCTGGAGGCGGGCACCATGCAACGGATCTTCGATTCCTGGAAAGGGGCGCCAGTCGAGCAAGCCAAGGCGCAATGGGGGCCGCCGCAGACCGTACAGGCCGCGCCGGACGGCACGGCCTATGTCTGGACCGATGAAATGCCCACCGCCCGCCCACCGGGAAGCGGTCCGCGCGACGCGCAGCTCGAGCCGCCGCCCACGGTCGCGTATTGCCAACGCAAGCTCATCGCCGGGGCGGATGGCAAGATCAGCCGTGGCGAGTGGAGCGGGAGTGCCTGTTGTGCCCAGACTCTGATAGGTCAGTGTGCAGGACTGGCAAGGAAGCCCTCCGCTACCAGCAACAGCTGACCGGCCGTCAACGCATCAGCGCACGATTAGGGTGCCAGCAGGCGCCACCCGCCTCACTCGAGCACAAGCCCCCGCGCGCGCACCAGCGTGCCCCACTTCTTCACCTCGCTATCAATAAATGCGGCGAAATCGGCGCTGCCACCCGGTTCGGGTTGCAGGCCGAGCGCGAGGAGCTTCTGCCTGACCTGCGCGTCACTCAATGCCTGGCTGGCATCCTGATTGAGTTGTCGCACGATGGGCGCAGGCGTGCCTGCCGGCGCGACGATGCCGAACCAGCCGTAGCCAACCACGCCCGGCACGCCCTGCTCCGCGAAGGTGGGCGCATCCTGATAGACCGGCGTGCGCTGTTCCGCCGCCACCGCGATCACGCGCAGCTTGCCCGCCTGGATAAAGGGCAGCGCCGTGGTGATGGCGGTCAGCGTTGCGTCGACGCGCCCGGCCAGCAGTTCGGTGTAGGCCGTCGCATCGCCCCGGTAGTGCACGTTCACCACCTTGAACCCGGCTTGCGATGCGAACAGCTCCGCCGTCAGGTGCGGCCCCGAGCCGATACCCGGCGATGCGAAGTTCACCCCGTCGGGCTTCTGTTTCGCCAGCTTTACGAAATCCGCCACGGTCTTCACCGGCGAGTTTGCGTTGACGATCAGGAAAACCGGCCCTAGCACGCGCGGGCCCACGGCAACGAAATCCTTGTGGATATCGAAACGTTGCGACAAGCCTGCGCCGGCATTGATCGCGAACGGTGCGGCCGCCCACAGCAGCGTGTAGCCATCCGCCGCTGCGTGGGCCACGGATTCGCTCGCCACGCGCGTGCCGGCGCCCGGCTTGTTCTCGACCACCACCTGCTGGCCATACTTGCGGCTCAATACCTCGGCCAGAATTCGCGCCGATGTATCGTTCGATCCGCCCGGCCCGTAGGGCGACACAAAGCGCACCGCCTTGCTCGGATAGGCGTTCCCGAAGGCTGGCGGCACCAGGCCAGCCAGCGCCATCGCACCGAGCAGGCGGCGGCGTGTCAATTGCGAAGGGTTCATGCTGGCACCTCCAAACGCTGGATGGCGGGGTAGCAATAGGTTCGGTTCAGGTGCGAGGGCTGCGGCACGTACAACCGCAGCGCGACGTAGAACGGTCCGGCCGGCGCGGGCAGCCAGTTGCCCCGCAGCGCTTCGTCACGCGGTGGCATTGCGGAAAGGTAGAGGCTCAGGCTGCCGTCCGCGCCACGGGTCAGTGATGGCGAGCGATCGCCCAGTGAGTACCGCGAGATGTCATTCGGCACCAGCATGCAATCGCCTTTGTCGTACATCGTCAGGGACCAGAATGCGCCGACATCAGGCAGATTGTCGGCGGCGAAATCGAGCCGGTACGCATGACGACCGTCGAGCGGTTCGCCGTCGCCACCACGGTCGGCCATGACATACATGGCCTCCTGCACGCCCAACGCGCCGATGTAGTTCCTGGCCACCAGTGCCCGCTGCAGGTAATTACTTCCGAAGGACTCACGCACATCCACCGACATTGCCCAACCGCCGCCCATGTCCGACGGCTGCGGCTCGGCAAGATCCGCCAGCACGCCACGCAGGGCGGCGTCAAGCAGGTCGATCTGCTGCGGCGTCGGCACGATGCCATGGCCAATACCAACCTCTGCAAAGCTTGCGATCTCGGCGGCCTCCGCACCCAGCGGCGGGTTTTCTCCCACCACGCGATTCACCACCTCGGCAAAGCGTCGCGCGTCGCCCAGATGCTCCTCGGGTTGCATCGCAACGTCGAATGCAAACGCCGCCAGCGAGCCGTCCAGTTGCCGCAGCGCGATGGCATCCTGCAGCGCGTGCACTACGGGCAGGTCGGCTTCGCCGTCCACGAGCAGACGGCCGATCATCCAGACCGCGTTCGTCGGGCATGCCACAGCCTGCATCCCCGCCGGTACCGTGCCGTGCCAGTGCGGCCCGTGCAACAGGAAACGACCCGCACTCGTGCCAGTCGTGCGGCTGCCGATGTAGCCAAACGGATTTGTATAGAAATCGAGCAGCCCCAACACGTAGTAGCGCCCGTTGAAGTCCGGCACTTCCAGCACCACCGGGCCGCGCGACAAATCGATCCATGCATTGGTGTAGAGCGTGTCGTTGTTCGGCGTCACCACTTGTCGGTGCTGCGGGCCAAGCAACTGGCGGGGGCGAATCACGTGGTTGACCCAGCGTAGCGTCGATTCGGGCCCGTCTCCGGCGAACCTTCCGGTGTGATCGCGTCGCGGGCAGGTGGCGGCGCGCATGCGTGCCATCTCGTAGAGCGGCAGAGTGTGGATCACGGCATCGCGCGCGCGTTGCTGTGCGGTGTTCTCTTGCTGTGTCATGTCTCGTTGTCTCCTGTCGTTCTAATAATGTGCTTGCTCAGCCGACGCGGCGCACGGCAGGAATCGTGTACTGCCCGGCCCGAAACGCTTCGGAAGGATGGTAGAGGCGCAGGATCAGATAGAAGTGGCTCGACGGCGCGGGCAGCCAGTTGGCGTCTTCCGCCGGTCGGGCATGGCCGATGGGGATCACCAGCGTGCCGTCCGGCTCCTTGCGCAGCCCAGGCGTGCGATCGCCCACGGCGTAGCGCCCCAGTTCATTGGCCGTGAAAAAGCGGTCCTCGCCATAGAGCGAGACGGACCAGAATGCATCGGCTGGCGGCAGCATGCCAGGCGGAAAGCGCAGTTCGTATGCCTGGTTGCCGTGGAGCCGTTCGCCATCGGCGTCGAAATCGGCCATGGCGTACACCGCCTCATCGGCGCGCAAGGCGCCCAGCCCTTTCATCGCCGTGCAGGCGCGCAGCAGCCAGTCATCGCCATAGGTACCCAGTCGCAGGCTGTAGCCCCACGCCTTGTGCCCCTGGCTGCGGGTATGCGCTTCGATCAGCACCATGGCTTGCGCGTACGCGCTGCGCAGGCCGTTGACGATCGATGGGCGCATCGAGCCAATGTCCAGATCATCCTCGAGGCGCAGCCCGACCTTGCGCAGCAACGTGAACAGCCCCAGTTCCTGCTGCGTGGGCGGGAAATCGCGCATGGCGCGGTAGAGATTCTGGAAGAAGTCGATGGCTTCGTCGTCGCTTTCCTGCCACTGGGCCACGCTCGGCGGCTGCGCCGGGCCCGCGCTCTTCACCATCTGGAAGCCCTGTTCGAACGCATAGGCACGCGCGAGGTCATCGGCGCCGGTCACGAGGACCCGCCCGATGATCCAGACGAGCGATGTCGGCGACTCCACCGTCTGTCCGCCGCTGGCGCGCTGGCCGGGGCCGACGATCTCGATATCGGCGCCCTCCTTGGGTACATTGCGCGGCCCAAGGTTGGCGAAGTTGTTCGTGTGCGCGTCCAGCAGTTCGATCACGTAGTAGCGGTCCGCGTCCGGCAATGCGGGCACGCGAATCGTTGCCGGACCATCTGCCAGGTTCAGCCAGCCGCAGAAGTACAGCAGGTCATTGGCCGGCGTGACGATGTCCCTGTCCTCGTGGGTCCATTGCCGTACGCTGGCGGACAGCATGTTCATCGGGGCGCGGCCATAGCGCGTGGGCGCATCGACAGAAGTCTGCAGGCGGCAGGTGCGCAGCGTTTCGATCAGCGGATAGCCATAAATCACCAGTGGAAGCGCCGCGGCGGCAACCATTGCCTCCTGCGGGCTGGTGTGGACGGGCGCGGGGAACATCGGGGAAGCAGGATGGTTCATGGGGTTCTCACGGTTGAACGTTCTGGATCATTCGAGCGCGGCGCCACTCGACTTCACAAGTGCTGCCCAGGTGCGGGTGTCTTCACGCATCTGGTTGGTGAACTGCGCGCGGGAAACCGGCGCGTAGCGCATGCCCAGGCTGGCGATCTGCGCCTGCAGCCCGCTGTCCTGCATGGCTTCCTGCATTGCGCGGTCGAGCTGTTCGACGATCGGCGCCGGCGTGCGGGACGGCGCGAACAACGCGAACCAGCTGTCGAGCCGGAACCCGACACCGCTCTCGGCAAACGTCGGCACATCGGGCAATGCCACCGAGCGCTCCGATCCAGATACGGCCAGCGCCCGCACCTTGCCGCTGCGGATCAGCGGCAACGTACCCGCGAGGTCCGACATCGCCACGGGCAGTGTCCCGCCCATGACATCGGTCAGCATCGGCGCCACGCCCTTGTACGGGATATGACGCAGATGGATGCCAGCGGACACGTTCAGGCTTTCGCCGGCCAGATGGCCACCGGATCCCTGCCCCCAGGACCCGTAGGTCAGATCGGCGTTAGGCTGCTTCGCCATGGCGATCAGCGCGCGCAGGTCATGGGCAGGGAAGCTCGGATTCGCCACCAGCACGTTGCCACCAATGGCGATACGGCCGATCGGCACGAAATCGCGCAACGGGTCATACGGCAACTTGGGGAAGATCGACGGCGCAATGGCGTGCGTGGCGGAAATCCCGAGCACGAGCGTGTAACCATCCGGTGCGGCACGTGCCACTTGGGCCGTGCCGATCGTGCCCGTGGCACCCACCACGTTCTCCACCACGACCGTGGTCTTGAGCGTGTTGGACAATCGCGCCGCCAGCATCCGGCCGATCACATCAGTGCCGCCACCCGCGGGGAATGGCACCACGAGCCGGATGGGCCTGTCTGGATAGACTCGCGCAGCATTGACGGCGCCCGTCGTCATGCACACGCCCGCCAGCACCAGCGTCATGCCGAGCAGCGCCCTGCGAAGCTTCGATCGCATAACCTGTCTCCTGTATTTGTTATGAGTGGTTGTCTGTGTCGATCAGCGCAGCGTAATCACCGCATCGGCTGCAACCAGCCCGTCCGCGCTCACGATGAACGGATTGATTTCCAGTGTGTCCAGCCGCTCGCCGATGGCATCCGCGGCACGCGACACGTTCACGATGACATCGGCCACCGCATCGAGATCGAGCGGCGGATGCCCCCGATGGCCGGCGCACAACGCGGCGGCGCGACTCTGCGTCAGCATGGCCCGCGCGCGTTCGCGTGAAACGGGTGCCAGCCCGAAGGACATCTGGCGGAATATCTCAACGGCCGTGCCGCCGATACCGGCCAGCGCAACCAGCCCGAACACCGGGTCGCGCCGCACGCCAACCATGATTTCGCCCCAGCCGCGCACCATGCGGGCAACCAGCGCGCCATCGAACCTTGCCGTGCCGGCGGCACGACGCACGCGCTCGAACGCGGCGCGCACCGCGTCGGCGTCAGACAGGTTGAGCACCACCCCGCCAACATCGCTCTTGTGCAAGATGTCGGGCGAGCAAAGCTTCACCACTACCGGATAGCCGATCGACTCCGCCACGCGTACCGCTTCGTCGGCATCGCGAGCCAGACCGTGCGGTGCCACGGGAACGCCAGCCTGCAACAGCAGTGCCATCGCGTCGGCTTCGGAGAGCGCCTTTGCGTCGGCTGGCAGGTCGGGCACGGACGGCAGCTGCGCCGGGGCGGCCGGGGATTGCGCGGATTCGGTCATCGCGGCAGCCTTGGCAAGCGCGGCCACAGCCTCGATGGTGTGCGCCGGCTCGCGGAACACCAGGCAGCCGCGCGCCTCGAGCCATGCGCGCTTGTCATCGGAGATCACGCCGGCAATCATCAGCGGCGCGGCTTGCGGATCGTTCGCCAGGTCATCAACGGTTTGCTCCAGCAAGCTCCACACCCTCGGCGCGTTCCCGCCACCGGCCAGGAATGCCGCCACGCTGCCATATGCGCCGCTGCGCGCCACACCTGCCAGCGCGTCAGCAAGCACTTCTGGCTGCGCGACGACCTGTCCGGTCACGTCGATCGGATTCGAGGTGCTGGCAAACGGCACAGCCTCGCGCAGCGCTGCGGCCGCAGCATCGGGCATCGGTGGCAGGGGCAGCCCCTGCGACTCAGCGCTATCCGCCATCATGATGCCAACACCACCGGAAACGGTCACGATCGCCACCGGCGCCACGGCGTCCGCCGCCATGCCCGTGGGCGAATGCCAGCGTGCCGGCCGCCTGCCTCGCGCCAGCGTGTAGCCAAGGCGGAAGAATGCTTCCAGCGTATGCGCGCGATGCACGCCGTATTCGTCGAACACAGCCTGGTACACGGCGTCCTCGCCGGCCAGGCTGGCCGTATGCGATTGCGCGGCGCTGGCACCGGCGGCCGTGGTACCGACCTTGGCGATCACCACCGGCTTGCCCGCCGCGCGGGCCGCCGCCAGTGCTTGACGCAGGCGCATCCCGTCGCGCGCGCCCTCGATATAGGCCAGGATCACCTGCGTCTGTGGATCATGCGCAAGCCATTCGATGACGTCGGCCACCTGCAGTCCCGCCTCGTTACCCGTGGTGACCCAGTGGCTCAAACCCAAACCCGCCTCACGCGCCAGCGCGAATGCGTAGGCACCGAACGCACCGCTCTGGCTGACAAGCCCCACGCCGCCAACTGGCGGCACGCCTGTCAGCGGAATCGGCGAGAACGTGGCGAACATGCGCTCGCCGAGGTTCATCGCGCCCAGGCAGTTCGGCCCGAGGAGCTGCACCCCATGCGTCTTAGCCTGCGTGGCCAGCGCGTGCTGCAACCCGCTGCCGTTGGCGACCTCGGCAAAGCCCGAGGTGAAGACCACCGCGGCACGCGTTCCCGCGCGGCCGAGCTGCGCCATCACGTCGGGCGCGGCCGGCGCCGGGACGGCGACGATCGCCAGGTCCACGGGCTCGCCAATGGCTTCGACGGTCGGAAACGCGCGCAGGCCCTGCACGGTGTCGGCCCCGGGGTTTACCGGGAACACGCGGCCGGCGTAGCCGAGTTCGCCCAACAGGCGAATCGGCATGCCGCCGACTTTCTCTGGTTGCGTCGACGCGCCGATCACCGCGATCGAACGCGGGCGCAGCAAGGGTTGCAGATCCTGCATGTTGTCTCCGTTGATGACGCGCGCGATACGTGCCGCGACGCGTTCAGCCTGGCGGGAAGGTCCGGTCCCGCCTACCGGCGGCCTAGCGTCCCACGCCAGCCATGTTTTCTATTGATCGCACCATCTCGCGCAGCAACGGCGCCACGCGCTTCTCCATCGAGCCACGCTTGACGCGCATCCCGGGGATGGCGCAGTTGAACAGCAGCGGCCGGTTCATGTACACCACGCGCGAATACACCCCCACGCCATGTACATCCGCTCCCGCATCCCCCTCGTTGAGCGTGAATCCGCGCTTCGGATAGTGGGCAATGCAGTGGCACAAGGTGTCGTAACAGGCGGCGTACTCCTCGGGCCGCTCTGCACGCGCCGTGGTCATCAGTTTCTCGAATTCAGTCTTCGACAGCGTGCACAGGTACGCGCGCCCCATTGCGGTCGTCAGCACCGACCGCACCGCGCCAATCGCCGGCCGCGCCGGCGTGCCTTCCATGTGCGTGCACGATTCCAGGTAAGTCACGTCGAGCTGGTAGGCCACGCCCATCGACACCGCGCCTTCGACCTGATTGGCCAGCGCCTGCATCAGCGGTCGCGCCAGGTGGCGGACCTGCAGGCCGGCCATGTAGGGATAGCCCAGCGCCAGCACCTGGGCGCTGACGAAGTACTTGTCCAGCTTCGGTTCCCAGTCGAGATAGCCGAGTTCGAACAACGTGCGGCAGATGCGCGATACCGTGGCCCGTGGCAACTGCAGCCGCTGCGCCAGCTCTCCGTTGCCCAGTGGGCGAGGGTCGTCGATAAAGCAGCGAAGCAGCGCGAAACCCTTGGCCAGAAGCCCGCCGAACGAAGGGTCTTCGCGCCGGCGCTCGGCAATGAATTGTTCGACTGGCGTGTTCATTTGCATCTTGTCTCCTGTTTTCCAGTGTGGTCGGCGACCTCGTCGTATGTCAAAGGGCGGAATGAATTTCCAAATATTGGAAATCGTAATCCCTATCTTGACGGTGCACGTTGGCGGCACATAAGGTTCAAAACCGAATGCGAATTCGAATACGGAAATCTGCCATGCAAAGCCCCATCACGAGTGCGCCATCCGCCCCTTCCCCCTTCCCAAAGGTGGACACGACGTCGATCCTGCAACCGCCGCGACAGCGCCGCGCACGCGAGACCGAGCAGGCCTTGCTTGCCGCCGGCCGCAAGCTGCTGGCGGAACGTGACTTCGCAGCGGTATCGGTCGCGCAGATCGCGGCAGCCTGCCAGGTTTCCGTCGGGGCGTTCTACGGGCGCTTTCGCGACAAGATGGCGTTCTTCGACGCGCTGCGCACGCTGGTGATGGAAGAGTCAGACGCCTCGGTGGCCCGCTACATGGCCGAGCATCGCTGGGGCGAAGTACCGGCGCGGCAGATCGTCGAGAAGACCATGCGCTTCCTGGTCAATGGCTGCCACAACAATCGCGGCGTGATTCGCGCGTCGCTCAAGCATTCGTCCACGCGCCCGGAGGAATGGCTGCCGCACCAGAAGAACGGCGAGGAAATCGTCGAACGACTGGTGGCGCTGCTTACCCCCCGGCTGCCGGGCCCGGCAGAAGCCAACGAAGTCCGCGTGCGTTTCGCCATGCAGATGGTGTTCGGCATGCTGGTCAATGCCGTGCTCAACAATCCGGGCCCGCTCCGGCTCGACGACGAGCGCCTGTCCGGTGAGATGACGCGCATGGTCGCCTGCTATCTCGGGCTGGATAGCTGACACACCAGCCCCCCAAGGTTTTTCCCTCGCTTCACCCAATCCACCGCCCGCATCAGCCGCAACCATAGCGGTATGTCCCGACAGGGACCGGGCATCAAAACGAGGAGACACACCATGAAGCAAACCATTCCGCCACGACGACGATGGGTCATGCGCGCTGCATGCGCCGCTGTGGCACTGCTGCCGCTGGCTACGTTCGCGCAGGGGAGCTATCCGTCCAAGCCGATCCGGATGGTCGTGCCGTATCCGGCCGGCGGATTGACTGACACAGTGGCCCGGCAATTGGCCGAAGGCCTTGGCAAGCGCCTTGGGCAGCCGGTGGTGGTCGAAAACCGGGGTGGCGCGGGCGGCATCATCGGCACGGACTTCGTCGCCAAGTCGCCGGCTGACGGCTACACACTGCTGATGACGATTCCGGGTCCGATCACGGCCAATATCGCGCTGTACAAGAAGCTCCCGTACGACCCCCGTACCGAACTGCGGCCCATCTCCGATGTGGCCATGGCCCGCACGGTGCTGACCGTCAATTCAGCCGTGCCGGTGAAGACCGTGACCGAGCTGATTGCCTACGCGAAGAAGGAACCGGGCAAGCTGCGCATGGGCTCCTGGGGTCCGGGCACGCAACCGCACACGATCCAGGCGTACATGGACAAGACCTACGGGGTCGATATCCTGCACGTTCCCTATCGCGGCGAAGGGCCGATGGTGACCGACCTGCTCGCCGGACAGGTCAACCTGACGATCGGATCCGTGACCACGCTGCGCCAGTACATTGCGGTCGGCAAGCTCCGACCGCTGGCCGTGGCGGGCACCACTCGCGCGAAGGCGTTGCCGGATGTGCCGACATTCACGGAGGCCGGCTACAGCGATGCCGCCTACAAGATCGTTGGCCCGACCACGCTGCTGGCGCCGGCAAAGACACCGGATGCGATCATCGAACGGCTGGGCCGCGAGGTCAGCGCACTGGTGAAGTCACCAGAACTGAGCGCGAAGATCGACGAATTGGGCGCGGAACCGATCGGCAACACGCCGGCTGAAGCCGAGCGCGCGTACAAGGCCTATCTGCCTGTGGTGCTCAAACTGACGGCGGATACTGGTGTGACGCTCGACTGACCTGACCGGGTGGGATCGGATCGGACCTGGCTGCCGGCCCCGTGCCGGCAGCGCAGCGAAATCTGGCGAAATGCAGCAAAAAGATGGCCGACATGAATTTCGGCGAGGCTTGCTAGGCTCGCCAGCCGGCCCCATCTAGAATCGCTGCAACGCAGACTCTTTCGGGCGCGTCGCCGCCCGCACTTCATGGCAACGCTATTTCTGGTCCGCCACGGACAAGCCTCATTCGGGGCCGCCAACTACGACTGCCTGTCCGATACGGGCCGCCAGCAGTCGCGCTGGCTGGGCGAGTATTTTCGCGACCGCGGTGTGCAGTTTCGCCGCGTGGTGGCTGGCACACTCGTGCGCCAGCAGGACACGGCCAGCGAGATCCTGGCCGGCATGGGCATCAGTGACTTGCCTGTGGCATCGCACCCAGGCCTGAATGAATACGACGGCGAGTCGCTGTACCGCAACTTCACCAACGGCGCGGATCATCGCGCCCATCAGAATGGGGACTACCAGGATTACTGGCGCACGTTCCGCGCCGCATTCGCGGCCTGGACGCAAGATCAGCTGACCGGCATGCCGGAAACCTGGGGCGAGTTTGGACAGCGAATGCAGGCCGCTCTCGCCCATGCGACCGAAGGCGCCTCGCGGGAGGACGCATTGCTGGTGGTCAGCTCGGGCGGCGCCATTGGCCGTGCGGTGGCCGACCTGCTCGGCGCGCCGACGCAGACCGCCATCGAACTGAACCTGCAGTTCCGCAACACCGGCTTCTGCGAGTTGATCGTCGGACGTGGCACGCAGCGCCTGCTGAGCTTCAACAACGTGCCGCACCTGGAACTGCCGGAGCGGCGCCCCGCGATCACCTTCGCGTGAACCCCGGCCCCGGACGGGGCCGATCCCTTACCGCTGAGACAGCGCCAGCCTGCCGGCGAGAGCCAGGAACACGCTTCCGGCAAACCAGTTCACCGCGCGCTGCATCCGCGCGGAGCGCATCAGCACGCGGCCGAACGCACCCGAAAACCAGGCGATCGAGCCGAAGACCAGCAGCGTGGCAAGGATGAACACGAAGCCAAGCACCATGATCTGAGGGGCCACCGGGCCCCGATCCGGGCTGACGAACTGCGGCAGGAAGGCCAGGAAGAAGATCACGACCTTGGGGTTGGTCAGGTTCATGATCACCCCGCGCAGGTACATGTGCTTGCCGGTCTTCACCTGCATCTGCGAAGTAGACAGCTCGCCCACGGGAGCGCGGAACGCCTGCCACGCCAGATAGACGAGATACAGCGCGCCAGCGATCTTCAACACGGTGAACGCCACCGCCGATGCCGCCAGCAACGCGGCCAGGCCCACCGCCACCACCGCCGTGTGAACCAGCAGTCCCGTGCAAAGCCCCAACACCACGGTCAGGCCGGCGCGCGTGCCATGCATCGCTGACAGCAACAACACGAAAATATTGTCAGGTCCCGGCGCAAGACTGAGCAGGACGGCGATGCCGAGAAACGGCAGCAGCGTATCGAGGGGCGGCATGAACAGCTCCGGAAAATGGAGCAGCCATGGTAACGATGTTCAGACCAGCTCCGCAATTGCCGCCGCGCGGATCGCCTCGGCCTTGGTCTTCAGGCGCAGGGCGATGTCGGCGCCGCGCTCGCTGGCCACGCGGTTGATAAACGCCATGCGAAGCGGCTCGCAGAGTGTGGCGACATGCGACGCTTCGCAGAACACCTTCCATGCCATCGGCTGGCCCGCGTACTCGTCGCGGCGGCGCAGCATGGCAGCGTCGATGGCCGCGGCAATGGCGGCATCGTGCACGATCACGGCTTCGGCTTGAGCAAAGGTGTTCTGGAACATGGCGATCTCCTGTTTGACGTCGGGACGCTGTGTTTGAAGCGCGTCTGCGCTCTCCTTTCTGCAAACCACGTGCCAATCTCCGGCCCGACCGGGTAGATGCGAACCCGCGTTTCAATCGCCCCGCCTGGATGCCGCGCGAAATGGACGTTCCGGGTTTCGCCACCCTACTTCAGTCGGGCGGTCGATGCCCCTCCCGGGATCCCCGTCTGGCCGCTGTTCCAACGAACAAGGCGTTACGGGTTACGTAACGCCTTGTTCTGAACGCGTGACACCGGTCATGCGCGGGCGCCATCCAGGTACGGGTCGAATGACCGGGCCGGCTCCGCCGACACACCGGCCTTGTCCAGCCCTGCCACCTTGCGGGCGCCATCGGTGAATGCGTCGAACTTCCCAGCGCGGGCGCCATCTGTGAACGTGTCGTGCGTGCGGAATTCGTAGCCATACTTGTCTGCCGGCACCCGGGTCCCGGCGGACTCACCGGTGCGGAATTCATAGTCATACTTGTCGGCAGGTACCGTGCCTGCCTGGGCTGCGCCAAGGGCTGCAAGCGAAAGCACGAGGGAGGAAGCGAGCTTGAGGGCGATGGTCCGGGTCATGATTCTCTCCAAATATGTGAATTTGTTTAGCTGTTTTGAATCCTGCTGAACGTTCGATTTTTTGTTTGTCGCGCCGTCCATGTGCTGAACTATAGAATTCGATGCCAAGGCTGATGCGACCAGATTCCGGACGAATTGATCAAATATTTTGAATAAAAAGCGGACGCCACGCGATGAGCCCGACACCCCACTCGCACACGTGCATCGCGTGCCGATGCGCTACAGTGACGCGCATACAGGTGCTCCTATCGCGGCAATCCCCCTGCCACGCCCCAACCGTCCATGCAGCGTTCACGACTACGCGTTCCAGTTTTCACCTGGCTTGTCGGCATCCTGATGGCGATGTTCCTGGCCGGCGCCGCGCAGAGCGCCGGACTGTCGCTCGCCGCGATGACCCAGAAGGCCAACGCCCAACCCGCTTCGGCACCCCCCGCCAGCGCGCCTCTGGCGCAATCGCTCGATCAGGTCATCAATACCTTGCAGAACGAGGGCGAACGACAGGCTTTGGTGAAGCAATTGCAGGCGGTGCGTACTGGCCTAGACGCATCGGCGGCGGGGGCGGCAGGGGCGGCGTCGGCCGCTGGCGCCAGCGCACCCTCCCCGGGCCTGATTGGCGCCGTTGCGCAGGCCATCCAGGAAATGGACAACGCGCCGCACAAAAATAGCGGCGCAATGCATTACTGGAAGTGGCGGATGGAGTTCGCCCGCGAAGAACTGCACGATGCCCTGACGATCAAGAACACCCGAAAGGCCATCGTCTCCTGGACCGAATTCGGCACCGTGTTTGCCGGGTGGGCCATTACCGGCTGGCTGTTGCGGGAACTGGCTCGGCGATTGCGCCAGAACCGGTTGCGGCGGCCCAGAGACCACCAACTCCCGAAGATACCTTCGTGGATCGATGTCAGCCTGTACTTCGTGCGTGGCATCGGACCATGGATCGTCGCATTCGGCCTGACGGTACTGCTCGCCTATCAGGTGTTCGGTCGCACGCCGGCCAGTGTGGGCGCGGTTCTGGTGGCCTACGCGATCGTGGCCGGCGCCGTGATGTCGGCGGTCTGCCAGGTCATCTTCACGCTGTTCCAGTCCGCGCATCGCGCGCACGCCGTACGTGACCTGATTACCCATTCTCCGATCCTGCTGTTCATCACCGGTTCATTGGCCGCACTGGGAGAGGTCAACAGCGACCCGCGCGTGATCGCCGCGCTTGGCCTCAACCTGGCGGCGTTGATCAGCACGCTGTCCAATATCCTCGCGGCGATCCTGATTGGCGTGTTTGCCGTGCGATTCCGCCGCGCCATCGGCCAGTTGATCTCGTTCCGACCGTTTGCGGTTCGGCAGGAATACCCCGCGATGATGGATCTGCTGCGCCTGGCGGGTGATGCGTGGTATCTGCCCGTGCTCGCTGTAGTCGCGGCATCGGTCATCGGCACGATCATGGCTACCGGCCATGCCGACGAGTTCCTGCGGCGCGCGGTCATCACGGTGGCATTGTTCGTGACCGCCACGCTGTTGACGCTCGTGGTGGGACGATCGCCCAAGGCAACGGTGCGCGCCCCGCGCCTGCGCGATCGGCGGCGCTCCGCGTACGTCCAGCGCTTTGGCCGCTTTGGCGCAGCGCTGATCCGCGTGGTGATCTGGATCACATTCCTGGAACTCAACGCGCGTATCTGGCAGACCTCGCTGATACGAATTGCCCAATCGACCGCCGCCGGCCGCCACATCACCGAGTCGCTGCTCGGCGTGGTCGGCGTGGTGCTGCTGGCATGGCTGGCCTGGCTGCTGATCGACACGGCCATCACCCAGACGCTTTCCCCCACGCACGGCCGCGCCGCGCAGCCCAGCCTGCGCGCCAAGACCATCCTGCCCCTCGTGCGCAATGCGTCATTCGTGAGCGTGCTCGTGGTAGCGATGATCGCGGTGCTGGCCAACCTTGGCGTCAACGTCACGCCGCTACTCGCCGGCGCAGGTGTGGTCGGGCTGGCCATCGGCTTCGGTGCGCAAACGCTGGTGCAGGATTTGATCACCGGCTTGTTCATCGTCGTCGAAGATACGATCGCCATCGGCGATTCAATCGAGTTGCCGGACCATGTCGGCGTAGTCGAGGCCATGACGATCCGGACCGTGCGACTGCGCGACGGCAAGGGCGCCGTGCACACGCTGCCATACAGCCAGATCAAGGCGGTCAAGAACCTGTCGCGCGGCTATGCCTTCGCCGTCTTCAACATCTCGATTGCCTATCAGAGCGACTTCGAGCGGGCATTGGAGCTGGTGCGCGAAACCGGCGCCGAGGTGGCGCGCGATCATCGCTACAGCCGCAACCTGCTGTCCGGTCTGGACATCCTGGGGCTCGACCGTTTCGACCCCACCGGCCAGGTCGTGCTGGCCCAGTTCAAGACACGGCCGCTCACGCAGTACGAAATCACGCGGGCCTTCAACATCCGGCTCAAGCGCAACTTCGACGCCAATGGCATTCGACTGGCCGTACCGTTCGTGACGGTGCAGGTGGATGGCAGCGGCACTGAAGAAGAGATCGCGACGGCCGCCGCGGCAGGCGCAGGCGCCGATCTCGTCACCCGAAAAGCTGGCAAGCCGGCCTGACGGCGCTGCCAATGTGAGCATAGGGGCGCGCCCGCATAGGGGTGTCTCATTTGTGCAATGGCGCTCCAATACATTTGACCGGAAAATTTTGAAATACGGTGGTCACGGCATTACTATCTCGCGAGCTTCCATGATGCCCGCGTGAAGGTTCGCGCACCTTGTGCAGAAACCCTGAAACGCAGGCGCGGCGCGGGACTCTCCCCTCCCAAGGCGGGATGTTCCAGCCTCGCGGTTTTGCACGATCATGGTGAAATGGCAGTACGGCGATATGCATCAGGGTCATCGCCGGAAGTTGCATACAAAGACATAAAAGGACCGCGCCTCGACGCAGCGGACTTGAGGAAACAGGCGTTTGCCACCGGGGGAAAATCAATATGGGCGAACACCCGTCTACCGACGACGTATTCCATCGTCTGGTCGATTGCATCTATGAGTCCGCCATGGACGTGGCGGCCATGCCTGCCGCCCTGGATCTCTTTTCCCGCTACACCGGCACCGGCAGCCCAAGCTACCTGATATGGGACAAGCTCGCGGCGCGCGCGCGCCTCGGCGTGACCCCGCACGGCTGCTTCACGAGCGCAGGCAGCATGCCTGACAACATGCGTGCCCTGCCCCCGCACCTGACAACCGCGGGCGCGACACGGGCATGTGCCACGGTGTCCGCCGATGGCGCCACCGCCATGCTGGCCGAGCCAGAACCAGCGGCAGCCACCTCCATTTATGACTGCAGCGGCCTCGCCCAAGGCATCCGACTGTTCGACACCAGCGACGTGTGCGTGCTGATGAGCGCCACCCCGGCATCGTGCGACGCATTCGCGCATTGCCAGCAACGCGTGGCCCAGGTCATGCCCCACTGGGCGCGGGCAGCCCGCATGCAGCACCGCAATTTCGAACTGAGTGGCCTGGCTTCGCTGGGCCTGGCCAGCCTCGACACGCTCGACTTCGGCGTCATGGTTCTGCAAGCCGACATGCGAGTTCGCTACGCCAATAGCTGGGCCGAAGCACTGGTCCAGGCAGACACCAATCTCGCCCTCGACAACGGCGTGCTGCGCGCCCGCGCGGAATCGATGCAATCAGTGCTGGCGGGG
>NZ_JWMB01000066.1:0-19176 GCF_000812445.1 Cupriavidus sp. SHE
CAGTGTCCAGTTTGCGCTGGAATGGCCGTCCAGATTGCCGTGGAATCAGTGTCCAGTTTGCCGTGGAATGGGTGTCCAGTTTGGCGCGGAAAACGCACTGCTCGTGTGTGCGCCCAGAATGGAACGAATTTTTCGACCCCATCATCGACGATATACAGACCGAACAGATACTCGAGACCGCCCTCCTCCAACGGATCACCTTCCATGTCAAAGTACATGTCACCTGGGCTCGGCGTCGGTAACCGCTCGAAGCCGCGCAGTCCCTGGTCTACCTTTGGAAGCAACTCGAGGTGCATGCCACCCTCGCTACGCGCCTTGAGTTGAAGCGCTGCCTGCGCCCGCAGGCGCTCAAGCGTCTTCGATGCGAGCTTGGGGATCGACGCTTGCGCCGGCATCACGGCCAGTTCGGCGAGCGTAGTAACGCCACTCTCCGAGAGCTTCTTGATTTGTGCCTTCGAGATATTGGCGACGTACGACAAATGGTCATCATCGGACCGCCTGCTATCACACAGATTGATCCACTCACACTGCGAGCATTTTTCGCACGGATCCGGATACGTATTGACCGCGTCACCTTCAGCGATGCGGCGCTCGAAGCGAGCCAGCACATCCCGAAAATACATGAAATAGTCAGCCACACGAAAAGTGGCCACATGCCCGCTGCCGAGGACTACCTGCATCGACTGCGGCATAGTTCCCTGCTCTCGGCTTAGCAGCCAAGAATAGAAACAGAGCTGGATGATGAACTTCCCGCGAGCGGAACGGGCAAGCTTCGTATCCTGAACTTCGTAGCTGTACGCGCCAAGCTGCGAAGGCGAGTCTACCTTCACGAGGAAATCTGCGTAGCCCAGGTATTGGTCATGCCGAAACGCAGCCTGAAAGATAACGCCCACGCCCTCATGCATGGCTTTGCGGGTCGCAGCTACCCGCGCCTCCACCGAATCGCCCTGCGCATTGACATCTACCCACGTCCGGCCCTGGGTGAGTTTCTCAAAATAGGCCTTCTCGTGTGCGAGCCCCTTGTCCTGAATCAACTTCAACTGCGGATCCTCGGGCGCCCTTTCGAGTGGCGTCTCGAGATTCTGAAGACCAAGCGTCGTGCTGTGTTCGCATTCGAGAAAGGATACGATGTCCGATGCGGAGAACAGGTACGACCCATTTTTCTTTTGCATGTTGCACCTCAATGTCACACCGCGGACCACTGCCGCCTCAACACAAGCTCGTCAGATACCCGCCGCGCTTAGGGAAGGGAGATACCTCGGATACGCTGATAAAGGTCGACCGCGTACGAATCCGTCATGCCGGAGACGAAATCGGTCACGCGAATCAGCCGCTCATACTCCGACATCGTGTCAAATGACGCATTGCCTCCGGGCATCAGGCTGAGCAACGTGCGCGCCCGTGAAGGCGGCTTCTTCGGATTCTTCGCCTTGTTTTCAACCGCACCTACAAACGCCGACAGAAGACCGCTGATGACCTCGAAGCCGCACGCTTCCACCTCGACGACCGGCTTGGCGCAATACACCTGACGGACCGCCACGTCCTTGAACCGCTGAAAATGGTCAGCGTGTTCGATTCGTTTGGTGAGTTCTTCGTCAAACGTGCCGGTCATGAGCCCGTCATAGTTCTGATTGAACGCCGCAACCGTCGCGTGGATCAGCGCATTCACCGTCACGGCTCGGAAGTACTCGGCCCTGCGTTCGTCGTCCCCCAACCGGTCTGCGCGTTCAAGGCTTCGATTACTCAACCAAGGCCGATGAAGATCACGGAGTTCATCGAAATTGACCACCCCCGCGCGGAAGCCATCTTCGATATCCATGATGTGATAGCAGATATCGTCTGCGGCCTCGACAAGGAATGCCAGAGGGTGCCTCTGCCAGGCGATCCCGTTCCCGGGCTTCCTGATGAGGCCTAGCTCGCTCGCAAGCTCCTCGAACAGTGCCCTCTCGGTTTGCATGAACCCGAACTTCGCTCCGGATTTACCCTGAGCCTGCTTGTCTTCCACGTAGGACTCGCGCGGATACTTCGTAAACGCACCGAGTACTGCGCTCGTCAACTGCATTCCGCCTCTCTGATCAGGAAACTGCAGCGTCGCCACCGTACGAAAGCCTTGCGCGTTACCTTCGAACTTCTGTAGATCGCGAAGCTGAGACCCTGGCGTCAATAGGCCCGCATAGTTGGCCCCTTCACGACCCGCCTCAAACCATTCTTGGATCGCATCTTCGCCTGAGTGTCCGAAAGGTGGATTACCAATGTCGTGAGCAAGGCAAGCGACGGCGACTACGCTACCCACGTCCTGGGCCACTACGGACGCTGCCAAATGCTTGTCGCGTTCGAGGATTATTTCCGTCACCATCATGCCAAGCGAGCGGCCGACGCTGGCAACCTCGAGGCTGTGCGTCAGTCTCGTTCGAATGTAGTCGCTCTTGGCAAGCGGAAAAACTTGGGTCTTGTCCTGAAGTCTTCGAAAGGCAGAGGAGAATATGACCCGATCGTAATCCCTTGTGAATTCCGTCCGCGGCAGCGGTTCATTGCCTGCAGCCTCTGGCTCCCTCCCTAGGCGCTTCACAGATAAGAGTTTCGACCACTCCATGTTTTCCTCCAATCAAGAGCACTCGGCCGCATCCGCCCTCGATCCACCGCCTCGGGCGCCGGCCGCGAAGTAAAAGTTCTAGCAAGCGAGATCGCTGAGTTCGTCGTAGGTATTTGCCTGCTTGTTGCACCCCCGACACTGCCCACAAGCCAGGTTCCCCGTATGGCAGGAATGCGCCCATGCGAGAAGATCCATCGGTATTCCCGAGTGTCTTACCAGCTCGACTGCCGTGAACTGAATAGCCGGCGCCGACAGATGAATGTTGCCTTCCTGAAGCTGGCAGACTCTGCTCATCGCCATTACAAAATCCGGCCGGCCATCGGCATGGATGCCATCGGATTTCAGCGTCCCAATCATCAGTTCCCGGATGCCATGTTTCACTGCAGCCATGACTGCAAGGGTGATGATCAATTGATTTCTGAACGGCCACCATTCAGAACTGGGTGCGTACACGCCTGGTGAGGCACCCGCAAGATCGCCCGATCCTAAGCTGGAGCAATCGACTGAGACAAGCTCAAGCGGGATGCCGAGTGTCGCCGCAACAGCTTGTGCCGCCTGCCGTTCTGCCTCGGCTGGTTTCTGGCCGTAGTCGACGTTTATCGCGAGATCGGGCCGCTTCCAGTAGGCAATACAAGCGGAGTCCATTCCCCCCGAGAGCAGCAACGCAGATTTCATGGACGCGCGATCCAACTGAGCTTGTAGATCGAAGCGGCAAAGTCCTTCACGACATGCACGCCGGTACCCAGTAGCATCGTCAGCGATCCGGGTGATTCGTTTTCGGCAAATGCGACAACAGGGATATTGTGTTTGACTGCGTAGCCGATCTCGAACATCGTGCCCGCATCCAATCCATCCACGATGGCGTAGACCAAGTCAGCCGCGTCCAAGGCAGCAATATCCTTAGGCGCCACTTCGGCCGCCACCCCGAAGCCAACATTGTGGTAGGGCGAGAACACCTCTAGCCCTTGGTCCATCAACGCCGCCCGCGCCTCCTCCACAAGCCAGATCTGTGACATCGTGAAAAATGGGCCAGCGAGATAAACCTTCGGCTTCCGTCCTTCAGTCGGAGGCGTCCCATTGTTCGGGAGAAATTGGTCGACGGCCTCCACAACTGCTTGCTCGCTGACTGGCAGATCCGTTGTGTTGCAATAGTAGGCCACGAACTGCGACGCTCTAAGCGCAGCGTCGTGGGCGCGCCTGCGATGCTTTCCCCAAAAGTACGTGAAAGCGGCAGAGAAAACGTCACCACTGCCGATACCAAACACCGAGTCGGTTCGGTACGCCGGAATCAATGACAGCTTCTCACCTTCAGCAACCAGTGCTCCAGCAGCCCCCATCTTTACCACGGCAACGCATGCCCCCTCGCGTCGCAGCAGAGCGTGCGCAACATCGGCTGGAGATTCGGCCTCCGTGAGACTCTGCCCTTCCTGAAGGTTGCAGACAATGGCGAGTTCATGAGCCGTAGATCCGTTAGCTGCAAATCGCTCAGGCAGGTCAATATCTTGAGGATCGAAAACCACCCTGTCGCCCTTGGCGACCACCGTCCCTTCTAGCGCACCGAACCTGAGAACAACCGGGGCAGCGGCCACGACCGTTGTGTCTTGCTTCAATAGATGGCGAGGCGGCGCAATGCTCGGCGAGCTGAGCGGATTCGTGTACGAGAAAGAGATGGATGGGCCAATCGCTTCGGAGCCACGCTCGAAACCGTAGGTTTGAGCCAGGTACTTGAGATATCGCCCCTTTTCTTCGTTGCCGAAGGTTACGAGCTCGACGTGCTCCCCCAGCAAGGCCAACAGAGCTGCCGCTCGCCCTGCTGAACCGTAGAAGGCTTCCCATTCAGGATGCAGACAATATTCCCAATATGTTCCACCGCCTACAACTATGGAGCTCATCTGCAGGGCCCATGCGCCACCCGAACGACACAATGCCCTCCGGAGACGCTGTCAATGATCGCGTGAAAAGGTTCACCGGCCTCGAGACACTCGACAAGCCGTATGTGAATGGTGTTCGTGATCGAGCCAGCGATGTTTTGACCAGCTTTCGCCACCACAACCTTGCGTCGATTCTCAAGGACAAGCTCGACGCTCAGGCAGTCCCCGGCTGTCAGCCCAGCTATGACGGCGGGCTTTGGAGAGGTCAGAGCAGTACTGAAGTTCACCGCATTGCAAGGCACGTCTTCCGGAGGACGCGGTCTTTGGCGCCGACTGCCTGTCATCGCATTTCACCCCATTTCTCACAAACATCCCACGTAAGCACGAAATACGAGAAACATTTTGATGCACACATCTAGCAAGTTTTGCAGGCGTGGAAGGTTTCCCATAGTAGCGCGCATGCTCATCTCCGCACCACCTCCGAACGGGGGATACCGCCGGATTTTCAGATCCGAGAGCAACAAACGGATCCGATCGAGCGGCCACTTTCTGTCACTTAAAGTTCATAATTTCCCGAGCCATCACAATGCCGCCGGGCTCGACAGGCGGCACCCCAGGAATGCACCCGCCTGATGAAAGCAGGGCTAACGGATTTCGCGACCCGCTTCCGGCGCCGCACAGTATGAAGATGGTGCGGAGTTGAGCTCCTGAATCAGCGCAGCGACTGCGAGTTCGACCGACTCCCGAGCGGTGGCCCATTTGTTTATTTCGCGGAGTGGCAGGAAAAGATAAGGCCCATCAATCAAGGTACGCATGACTTTGTGCAAGGCCCGCGAGGCACGACCAGACAGCAGATCTCGAAGCTCTCCCGCATAAATACCCACGAGCTTCATGTGCTGAAGGGCTTTGTTTACTTGGATATCATCAAAATGCTCGAAAATTAGCACCGTTTCCGCTGCATTCAGGAAGCGGGCAATCTCCTGGGAAAAAACTTCAGCCTTGGCCCCCACCAGCTCCCTGACTCGCCGCACCTCCCGCTGCACTGAATGGATGCACGCGGACACTCGTTCAAGCTCTTCAGTTGCTGCGAGAATAAACTCCGACGCATCGTGGCAAACAACCGAACTTTCATTGATGTGAAGCTTGATCGGGAATTCTCCTGCTTGAGCTTTAGGCACCGAAACCACCTTGATCTCGACGATGTTAGCGAGAAGATCAAGAATATCCTCGCGAGCCGCTCCGCGTAGCGGACCCTGGGAGCCATCATCTGGAAAAAAAATGCCATGCAAAATACCTTGCAGTCGATGTGACTCTCCAGCAAGACGCGCGAGAGCAGATTTCTCGAGTTCCTCTTTGGCAATTTCTCGGAGCTCGTCCAAGCTGGCAAGAGTGATATTTGAATGCTGGGAAGATCGGATGGCACCGGCTTGAAACCCGGATTCTGATACGAGAAAGCCTCGATCCGCACCCACATCCGAGACGATGTGGTAAAGCGCAGCAACTTTTTCCTTCGGGATTGCCGAATTCCACAGTTTGCACTCCACCAACCAAGTAACCGTAACCCCTCCCACGACCTTTCGCGCGAGCACGTCGACAATATGAAGCCCGCGGGCCCCCTCCACCTCTTGCTCAACGTTGACTGAGAAGCCTAGAGCTCGAAACAACGCGGCTACATCTTCTTGGTAAGCACGCCAAGGCACTGTCATGATTCAGCGCCTCACCAATTGAGACTGCGCACGCAGACGCCCGGTAGCTTCCCTCTTTCGAAGTTTGCGATTTGCCGCCTCAAGCGGATGCTCGAAGTAATGCTCATTCAGTGTCTTGAGAAGGGCCGAATCGCCAATCGACTTGGCGAGTGCTCTCAGTTCATCGCCTTCAATCAGACACACGGTGTATTTGCCAGGACGTACAGTCGTCTGAACCTCCTGAATTCTTGCTTTGGCCTTCTCCGACAGCTGGCCACTCGTCCAGAACTCGAATACGAGGTCGAGACCGCGCCAAGAACGTTCAAAATGGGCGGCTTCCCTCAGCATCGGGATGCGATTATCCAGCCATCTGTCTACCATCGCGTCGGGCACTTCGCCTCCGGGCTTGTAACCGCGGCATTCGATGAAGCGAACTGAGTGTCCTCTACGCACGACAAGCACATCGACTTCAGCCGATCGACCTTGATCATCTCGGAAGAACTCATTCATCTGGACCTCCGACACAACCGAAGACCTTCGCACGAGTTCAGCCACAATGAACTCGAAGAGTGCTCCGCGAAGATTGATCGCGGCACCCTCAATCTTTGTAAGGCGTGACAACACCAAATCGAGAAGTTCAACCGTATCCGGACGGAGAAAGGTCTCAGACAAAAGTTCGGTCAAGACTGTTAGCGCCTGTGCGACTTCGTCACCGAATAGTGAAGACGTTGTCGCAGGAACCACCCCGGCAGCCCTCGCAAGCCCAAATGCCTCAGGCTCATAGCCCTCCGCCACAAACAATTGAAGGCAGCGCCCCACCTTCGTTAAGCTTCGGAGCGTCTTGCACTTGTTTAGGAAGGGCTTGAGATGCGTCCCAGTTACCGCCGCATTGAGCAACACATCGCACGCGAGGAATCCCGGCTTCGGAGCTCCAGATGACCAGTCAATCATCGGAGCCACGTAAGATGGCCCGGTTAGGTCCCAGGCAAATGTACCGACTCTCGGCTGGCCACGCTCAGAATTTTCATCGCGTATCGCTACCTTGTCATAGCTAACCAGTCCGAGGTTGCGAGCCCAGGCCTTGATTGCGAGCAGCAATATTTGCTCGGACTTCAGACGAGCGCGCATTCTTGCCACCTCCAGGGAACTTGCATCGACCTGGTGGGAGAGTTGCACGCATGCCCCAACCCCTGCAATATCGATTGATTGCACTAACCCTGCTTGCTCCAATCGATCGAGAATGGTTGCGGGAGAAAGGTGGCCTCGTTGCGCAATGGGCGCACCGCAAGCAATATCAAAATGGACGCGAGGCATGATGCCCCCGCGAGCCATCAAAGCCGCTAGCGCACCGCCGTGAGCAATTGAATTCTCGAGAAGGGCGCTTGCAAGCCCTCGCCAGAATTTCGGCGAAGCATAGTCTGATTGCAGGTAGACAAAGCGCGCATTTCGCTGAAACGGCAAAAATGCGAGCCTTCTAATGGTCTTGTTCCGTGAAACCCGCTGGCGGGCAGCCACTGGCGTCAGGCCATATTCGCTGACCAGCGCCTCGACGAGTTGCGTACTGACGCATGGGCCAATTCGACGGAGCGTCTGTTCGACCGAGTCCATGAGATCCGTAACCGTGGCAACGCCACCAAAGGTTGTCACACTGCGCTATTTATAACACATGAATACGTGGTGCAGTCCTTCGCCTTTTGGCACCGCCGGCTCCGCCCGCGTGGGCACGACTTTCCGGTCGATCGAGCCTCGGAGAACGGCATCGCCTGTCACAGTGGAACTCTATGGCACCCCCACGTCAGCTCAGGGAAACTTGGAGCCCCCCCCTTCCCACCCATACAGCGGGAGCATGGCTGAGAATAAAGTCATCGTGTCACGATAACAACTCTACGAGATGACACGGGCCCAACACGTGACGCGCGTCGCCAACGCGTTGGCCATTCCGTCTCAAGAGTTGATTACTGCAAGTAAGCGTTTAGACGCGCCACGCTCTTCTGGCGGCTACTGGCACCAAGTCACACGGCTGCGCCGCAACACATCGATGACTTCTGCTCGAATGCGAAGCGCCCGCCACGTGCCCTGGCAAGGTCGACTGTCTATGTAGACAGCTACGATCAGGCAGCTGATATCAATTGGTCAGGCGGGTCATCGCACGCGTCGCGGTGAACACGGTCGATGTTCCGATTGGGATTACCAAGGCCTTGCGTGTTGGCCGTGGATAAGGCCAGTGTGCAGCAGCTCCGACGGGATGAGCAAAGCGCACCGGAGGCGCCTTCGGTAGAACCTGGGGCACCAAAAAGTCGGGGGACCAACCAGAGGAAAGGTGAGTTCGCCCATGACCGTCACGAAGGTCATGCCTCGGCCGTCATGAGTTGACGTGATGAAGGATGAGTGGCGTGGTGCAGCCGGCCTGCAAGCGAGCGTCACAGAGGGCCCGCCTGTCGCATACGCGCAGTGCAGTGGCTAGACCCCGTGAACGCGTGTGCCTACCTATATGTCACGCGCCAACGACGTGACGACCGGCACCCAGGCGCACCAGTGGCGCCATGACAGCCCCAAGTGCCACAGCACGCAGCCTTGAACCGAGAGGCGCCAGCCTCCTTAAACACGCAATTTTGTAGCGCAAAGGCACTGATGGGCTGGCTGATGGGCTGAAAAACAAAATCCCCGTAACTCATTGAAATTACGGGGATTTTTTATGCATTCTGGCGGAGTGGACGGGACTCGAACCCGCGACCCCCGGCGTGACAGGCCGGTATTCTAACCGACTGAACTACCACTCCGTGTCGGCCCCAATCAGTGGCAACGCATCGCAATGGTGAAGTGGTGGGTGCTGAGGGGTTCGAACCCCCGACCTACGCCTTGTAAGGGCGCCGCTCTACCAGCTGAGCTAAGCACCCACTAGACCATCGCAAGCTGCTGCCTGCAGGGTAATCTCGCTTCGCACGATTCGGCGGTTACTGCTTCGTTGCCGCTGTTTGCGTTGCGAGGCCGCGATTGTAATACGAGACTTTTCGATTTGCCAAGCATTGATTGCAACAATCTTCTGCGCACCGCAAGGCACACGCCGCCGCAGGCATTGCGCAAACAAAAACGCCGCAGGTTTGACCCTGCGGCGCTCCCAACTACATCTCAGACTGACGCGTGCGTCGATCAGTGATGGATACGCTCCACCTGGGACGCGGCCTTGTCCGCTACCTCGGCGGGCTTGGCATCTTCCTCAGGCAGCGGCTCGGGCTTTCGCTCGAGCGCCAGTTCCAGCACCCGGTCGATCCAGCGCACCGGCATGATCTCGATGGCGTTCTTCACGTTGTCCGGAATGTCAGCCAGATCCTTGACGTTCTCTTCGGGGATCAGCACCAGCTTGATACCGCCGCGATGGGCAGCCAGCAGCTTTTCCTTGAGACCGCCGATCGGCAGCACCTCTCCGCGCAGCGTGATTTCACCCGTCATCGCCACATCGGCACGCACCGGGATGCCAGTCAGCACCGACACCAGCGCGGTCGTCATCGCAATACCGGCCGACGGACCATCCTTCGGCGTGGCGCCCTCGGGCACGTGGATGTGGATGTCGCGCTTCTCGAACATCTCATCCGCGATACCCAGACGACGCGCCCGCGAACGCACCACCGAACGCGCGGCCTCGACCGACTCCTTCATCACATCGCCGAGCGAACCGGTGCGCGTGATGTTGCCCTTGCCAGGCATGATCGCGGCTTCGATCGTCAGCAGGTCGCCGCCGACTTCCGTCCACGCCAGACCCGTCACCTGACCAACCTGGTTTTCCTTGCCGGCTAAACCGAAGTCGTACTTGCGCACGCCGAGGAATTTGTCCAGGTTCTCGGAATCCACCTTCACCGCCGTGGACTCCTTCTTCAGGAGCAGCATCTTCACAACCTTGCGAGCGATCTTCGACACTTCGCGTTCCAGCGAGCGCACACCGGCTTCTCGCGTGTAGTAGCGGATGATGTCGCGGATTGCCGCTTCGGTCACCTCGATCTCGCCCTGCTTCAGGCCATTGTTACGGATCTGCTTCGGCAACAGATAGCGCGTGGCGATGTTGACCTTCTCGTCCTCCGTGTAGCCCGACAGGCGAATCACTTCCATCCGGTCCAGCAGCGGCGGCGGAATGTTCAGCGAGTTCGACGTCGCCACGAACATCACATCCGACAGGTCAAAGTCCACCTCGATGTAGTGGTCCTGGAACGTGTGGTTCTGTTCCGGGTCCAGCACCTCGAGCAGCGCCGACGAAGGATCGCCACGGAAATCCATGCCCATCTTGTCGATCTCGTCGAGCAGGAACAGCGGATTGCGCACGCCGACCTTCGACAGGCTCTGCAGGATCTTGCCCGGCATCGATCCAATGTACGTACGACGGTGACCGCGGATCTCGGCCTCGTCACGCACACCACCCAGCGCCATGCGCACGAACTTGCGGTTCGTGGCACGCGCAACCGACTGGCCGAGCGAGGTCTTGCCGACACCCGGAGGGCCAACCAGGCACAGGATCGGCGCCTTCACCTTGTCCACGCGCTGTTGCACGGCAAGGTATTCGAGAATCCGTTCCTTGACCTTCTCGAGGCCATAGTGGTCCTCATCGAGCACGCGCTCGGCGTTAGCCAGGTCGTTGTTGACCTTGCTCTTCTTGCGCCACGGCAGGCTGACCAGCGTGTCGATATAGTTGCGCACGACGGTGGCCTCGGCCGACATCGGCGACATCAGCTTGAGCTTCTTGAACTCGGCGTCGGCCTTCTTCTTGGCCTCCTTGGGCATGCGGGCGGCCTTGATGCGCTTGTCCAGTTCTTCCAGATCAGCGCCTTCCTCGCCCTCGCCCAGTTCCTTCTGGATCGCCTTGACCTGCTCGTTCAGGTAGTACTCGCGCTGGCTCTTTTCCATCTGGCGCTTGACGCGGCCACGAATGCGCTTTTCCACCTGCAGGATGTCGATCTCGCCCTCGAGCTGCGACAGCAGGCTCTCGAGACGCTCGGTCACCTTGACCATCTCAAGGATCTTCTGCTTCTGCTCGAGCTTGATCGGCAGATGCGCGGCGATCGTATCGGCCAAACGACCGGCCTCATCGATACCGGACAGCGACGTCAGGATCTCAGGAGGGATCTTCTTGTTCAGCTTCACGTACTGGTCGAACTGCGACACGATCGCGCGGCGCAGGGCCTCGGTCTCGGCCGATTCAACCGGTGCGGGCGGCACAGGCACGGCTTCGCACATGAAGTGCGAATCGTCCTCGCTCACCTCGGTGATATTTGCACGTTGCGTACCCTCCACCAGCACCTTCACGGTGCCGTCGGGCAGCTTCAGCATTTGCAGGATATTGGCGATGCAGCCGACCTCATACAGGTCATCCGCGGTGGGCTCATCTTTGGCCGCAGTCTTCTGGGCCACGAGCATGATGCTCTTGCCCGACTCCATCGCAGTCTCAAGCGCCTTGATGGACTTCGGGCGTCCCACGAACAGCGGGATCACCATGTGCGGAAACACCACCACGTCGCGCAGCGGCAACAGTGGGAGGCGAATCGGCTCAGCCGGGAGGAGTTGTGTTCCGGACATCATTTTCCCCAGTCAGTCATTTAAGGCGTAAATAGGGTCGCGGAATTCGATTGCAAGATGCCCATCATCGAATCTGTACGCAGAAAAACATGCTGCAAACTGCACTTGCGACCCCCAGTGAAACAGCATACCCGCGTTTGCTCCCGTTCGTTTGTGGAATTGAAGAAAAAAAGCCGTTCGCTTTGCTGCGAACGGCCGCTTGAAATTTGCCGGTGTGGTCGAGGCCACCCATGTGCGGCGCGATCGTCAGTTGGACCCCGCCACCTTGGGCTGCTGCTCCTCATAAACCAGGAGCGGCGCTGCGTCGCCGGTAATCGTGTTCTCGTCGATCACGACCTTCTGGACGCCCTTGTAGTTGGGCAGGTCATACATGACATCCATCAGCGATTGTTCAAGGATCGAACGCAGGCCGCGCGCACCGGTCTTGCGGCGAATGGCCTTGCGAGCGATCGCGGACAGTGCGGCCGGGCGGATTTCCAGCTCCACGCCTTCCATGGCCAGCAGCTTCTGATATTGCTTGACCAGCGCGTTCTTCGGCTCGATCAGAATCTGCATCAGTGCAGCCTCATCCAGCTTCGCTAGCGTGGCCACCACCGGCAGACGACCGATCAGTTCCGGAATCAGGCCGAACTTGATCAGATCCTCGGGCTCGGTCTGTGGCAGCACTTCGCTGACTTCCCGCTCTTCCTTGCTCTGCACCTGGGCGGCAAAACCGATACCGGTCTTGTCCGAGCGCTGCATGATGACCTTCTCCAGGCCGTCAAACGCGCCGCCGCAGATGAACAGGATGTTGGTGGTATCCACCTGCAGGAAGTCCTGATTCGGATGCTTCCGGCCACCTTGCGGCGGCACCGAGGCCATCGTGCCCTCGATCAGTTTCAGCAGCGCCTGCTGCACACCCTCGCCAGAGACATCGCGGGTGATCGACGGGTTGTCGGACTTGCGCGAGATCTTGTCGATTTCGTCGATGTAGACGATACCGCGCTGCGCCTTCTCCACCTCGTAATTGCAGTTCTGGAGCAGCTTCTGGATGATGTTCTCGACATCCTCGCCCACGTAGCCGGCTTCCGTCAGCGTCGTTGCGTCCGCGATCACGAACGGCACGTTGAGCAGGCGAGCCAGCGTCTGGGCAAGCAACGTCTTGCCGGAGCCAGTCGGCCCGATCAGCAGAATATTGCTCTTGGAAAGCTCGACATCGTCCTTCTTGCCGAGGTGCTTGAGGCGCTTGTAGTGGTTGTAGACCGCTACGGCCAGAATTTTCTTGGCCTGATCCTGCCCGATCACGTACTGGTCGAGGCTCTCGCGAATCTCGTGGGGCGTGGGTAGATCCGATCGCGTGGCGGCCGTGGCGTCCTTGTCGGTCGCGGAGGCCTCGTCACGGATGATCTCGTTGCACAGGTCGATGCATTCGTCGCAAATGAACACCGACGGGCCGGCGATCAGCTTCTTCACCTCATGCTGGCTCTTGCCGCAGAAGGAGCAGTAGAGAAGCTTCTCGCTGGATGAACCTTTTTTGTCCGCCATAGGAATCAGTCACATTAGCAGTGTGTTCCCACCAAGCGGAAGACCGGGCGGGAAACGCATTAAACGCATCATACGCCAAAACAATTGGCACAGTCGGCGGCAACCCCTCCATGTGGGGCAAAACGCAAAAACGAGGCATACAGCCTCGTTCCGGTGTAGCCTTCGCCATTTACGGCGAGCGGATTCGTACAGCCTACGCCCGGCGTTACCGGGCGCCACCCGGGGCAATCCTTTCTGAATCGCGCCCGGAATGGCCTACCGGCACACCGGCCGATCCGTCTCAACTGCGACGGGTAATCACCTTGTCGATCAGACCGTAATCCACGGCCTGGTCGCCGCTCATGAAGTTATCGCGATCAGTATCGCGCGCGATCTTCTCCACGGGCTGGCCGGTCACCTCAGAAAGGATGCTGTTCAGGCGCTCGCGCAGATACAGGATCTCGCGTGCCTGGATTTCGATGTCCGAAGCCTGGCCACGCGCACCGCCCAACGGCTGGTGAATCATGATTCGCGAGTTTGGCAGCGCGCTGCGCTTGCCCTTGGCGCCTGCTGCGAGCAGGAATGCACCCATGCTGGCCGCCATGCCCATGCACAGTGTTTGCACATCGGGCTTGATGAACTGCATCGTGTCATAGATCGCCAGACCGGCCGAAACCGAACCGCCGGGCGAATTGATGTACAGCGACACGTCCTTATCAGGATTCTCGCTTTCGAGGAACAGAAGCTGGGCCACCACCAGGTTGGCAGTCTGGTCGTTCACTTCGCCGACCATGAAGACGACACGTTCCTTGAGCAGGCGCGAGTAGATGTCGTACGCGCGCTCGCCCCGGCCGGACTGCTCGACGACCATCGGCACCAGACCAAGACCCTGGGTCTCCAGAGCAGAAGCCTGCGTGGTGGCGAGACGATCAAGCAAATCATTGCGGGTCATGCAGGTTCTCCAGATATTCAGGAATGGCGTCAATCGGCCAGCGCGCGAGGCCGATTGACGCAAGCCGGCGCCGCGCCATACTCGCGCGGATTCCGGCTTATGCCCAACCTCAGGCTTGTGCGGGCGCGGCGGTGAGTTCTTCGAACGACACCGTCTTGTCCGCGACCTTGGCCTTGTCGCACACGAAATTTACCACGTTGTTTTCGAGCACGTAGGCTTCCATCTCGGCCAGACGCTGCTGGTCACCGTAGTACCAACGCATGACTTCCTTCGGGTCTTCGTAGCTCTTCGCGAAGTCCTCGATTTCGGCCTTGATCTGGTCCGGCTTGGCTTCCAGGCCGTTGGCCTTGACGATCTCGGCCAGGATCAGGCCCAGCTTCACGCGGCGCTCGGCCTGTTGCGTGAACATCTCGGCCGGAATCGGCATGTCCTTGGCGTTCGGCATGCCACGTTGCTCGAGGTCGCGACGGGCCATTTCCACCAGGCGTTCCTGATCCTGCTCGACCAGCGCCTTCGGCACGTCCAGCTCGCTAACCTTCAGCAGCGCTTCCATGACCTGATCCTTCAGCATGGAGTGCGTGCGGCGCTTGACTTCGCGCTCGAGGTTTTCACGGATGTCGGCGCGCATCTTTTCCACGCTGCCGTCAGCAATGCCAAGCGACTTGGCGAACGCATCGTCCACTTCCGGCAGGTGCGCCCACTCGACCTTCTTCAGCGTGACCGTGAATTCAGCGGTCTTGCCGGCCACTTCCTTGCCGTGGTAATCGGCCGGGAACGTCAGCGGGAACGACTTGCTTTCGCCCACCTTCAGACCCAGCGTAGCCGTTTCGAACTCCGGCAGCATGCGGCCTTCGCCCAGCACGTACACAAAGTCCTCGGCCTTGCCGCCAGCGAACTCGACGCCGTCGATCTTGCCGACGAAGTCCAGCGTCACGCGGTCGCCGTTCTGGGCAGCCACGTCGGCGCCGCCGTCACCGTGGGCACCCGCATCGCCACGACCGTGGAAGTGCACGCGCTGCTTGCGCAGGATGTCGACGGTCTTGTCAATCTCGGCGTCGCCGATTTCGGTCTTGGTGCGGGTCACTTCGGCCGACGCGAGGTCGCCAATCTTGACCTCCGGATACACCTCGAACGTGGCTTCGAAAGCCAGTTCGTCGTCAGCCACGCCTTCGGTCTTGATGTCGAACTTCGGCTGACCGGCCACCTTCACTTCCTGGGCCTGGGTGATGTCGAAGAACTTGCGGGCAGCCTTGTCGAAGCGCACTTCGAACTCGACTTGCTGGCCATATTGCTTCTCGACCATCTTCATCGGCACCTTGCCCGGGCGGAAGCCGGACATCTTCACGGTCTTCGACAGACGAGCCAGGCGTTCCTGGGTTTCCTTCTGCACTTCGGCCTTGGGAATAGCCAGGGTCACCTTGCGGTCCAGCTTGCCGAGGTTTTCAATGACGTTCGACATGGTCGTTAATCCAATCCAGAAATGTTGTTGTCAGCGCAACCGCCTGCATATCGGTCCACCCGCGACTGGCGCCGACGAGCGGAGGTCTCCGTGCAAACGGAAAACGGGGATTATCGCACGGTTTTGATTCGCTTCCGGCAGTTTTTACCCTAGCCGGCCGCATCCACCCCAGGCCCCGCCGATTCGGGCGCCTGCGCGTGACCGTGTCGGAGCGCGCGCAGCAGGAGCCGTGCGGGATCGATCGCATCTGCCAGATCGGCCTCGAGCGGCAGTGGTTCACCCTCGATCTGGCTGGCGATCAGCTCCGCGCACAAGGCAGCCCATGTGAGGCCCCGCGAGGCATATGCAAGGGCCGCATACAGACCGGGAAGCCGCGGCAGATCACGTAGATGCGCGCCACGCAACGCAGCGGCACGGGACAGTGCCTGCGCATCGTCGGCAATGCGCCCGACAAGCGGGAGCCGGTTGTACGTGACCGTGCGCACGCCGACGTAACCCTGCAGCGTGGCGGGGTCGATCTGCGCGATCTGTGACGCCCGGTCCGGCATCATCGATGCCAGACGATCGAGGTTGGCAGCGTGCACTTCCGGACGCTCGACCAGCGGCCCTTCGTCCGCTTCATAACTCGAGCCCATCCTTGCTCCGCCCGCCGCGTCACGCGGCAGTAGATAACCACCGCCGGTCACGACGCAATCGGGCCAGCCACCCAGCGCCTCTGTCTGCACGGGCGCCAGATCCGTCAGTTGGCCGCGCACCCGGCGCAGCGCCAGGAACTGGCCCGAGGTCAGCCGATCGGCTTCGTAGGCGTTGGCGAGCACCAGAACCGGCGCTGCGGCCAATATCCCACCGTCATCGGCAAGCGCCTGCCACACATCGCCGATCTGCCTGATCGCTGCCACCCGGCAATGGAATCGCGCATCCACAGCCGCACCAGCTTTCGCAAGCTGCGCGCGGCAAATGTCGGGCGGCGCCACCCAGCCTCCCTTCGGAAACCACAATCCGCCTCTCGGAACCGTTGCGCCATGCTGCTCCGTAGCCTCTTGCGGCGACATCCAGCGCACAAATGACTCCGGAAACCCAAGCTCCGCAAGCGCGGCTTGCTGCGCCGCGTTCTCAGCATCATCCTCGCCGATCTGCAGGACCCCAGTGTCGTGCCATCCCGCGGGATAGCCAGCCGCCTCCAAGGCGCCCCACGCGCGCAACGCATGAAGGTTGCCAGCACGGGACAGTCGTGAAAGGAAGCTGTCGTCGGCGGACACATGCGCGTGCATCGCCGCGGCACGGTGGCTCGACGTTTGTCGCGCCGGTCCGTCATGCGCATCGAACAATGTCACGCGCCAGCCACGCGCAGCCAGACGTTCGGTCACGGCGCATCCCGCCAGCCCCGCTCCGATGACGATGGCATGTCGCTCGGCCCATTGCGCCGCCTCGGGCGGCGCATAACGGCGGTTCTTCCAGACTGGCGCGAAACGCGCCACGGTCATGTCTCGCTTGCCACCAAATCCGGGCGCCTTGTGCGCCTCGAACCCGGCCGCCTTGAGCCCGCGCCTCACGAATCCCGCCGCTGTGTAGGTCGCGAGCGTCGCACCGATGCGGGCGAGACGTGCCAGGCCGCGGAACACGGTGTCGGACCACATGTCAGCGTTGCGCGATGGCGAAAACCCATCTAGGTAGAAGGCATCGGCGCCAAGCACTAGCTTCGGCAACATCGTTTCCACGTCGCCCAACGCCAGCGTCAGCGTGACCGCCCCATCCTCGAACGACAGTCTGTGCAAGCCGGGCAACGCATCAGGCCATTGTTGCTGCAATTGGTCGGCTAACGGCAGCAGATCGCCCAGGCCAGCATGTGCATGTAGTTGCGCAAGACCTTCGCGCGTGAAGGGATGTTTCTCGATCGACACGAAATGCAGCCGTTGGCAACGCTGCGGATCGTTACGCCATGCCTGCCAGGTGGCGAGGAAATTCAGGCCCTGCCCAAACCCCGTCTCGACAATGACGAACTGCTCACGCCCGGCCCAGCCTTCAGGCAGACCATTGCCACCGAGAAACACGTGATGTGCCTGTGCCAGACCTCCACGCGCGCCGTGGTAGACATCGTCATAGCGAGGCGAATAGGGAGTACCGTCATTCGACAGAATGGGCTCGGCGGGCTCGAGAACGCGCGTCATGGCAAGGATTCATACGGCCGGAAATGGCGGCGGATGGTAGCATAGCGCCCTCCCCGCGCACCGCCCTGAAAATGCCTTCAAGGCCGTAATTGCGCGAAGTTTGCGCGCCGTCATTCCCTCGCCATGCTCAGTTATCGTCACGCCTTCCACGCCGGTAATCATGCCGATGTCCTCAAGCACGCCGTCGTCGTCCAGTTGCTGGACTACCTGACGCAGAAGGACAAGGCGTTCTGGTACATCGACACCCACGCCGGCGCCGGGCTCTATGCCCTTGATCACGCCTACGCGCAGAAAAAGTCGGAGTTCGAGACCGGCATTGGCCCGCTCTGGCGCGCCGCCGCGAATGGCCAGCCTATGCCTGCCCTGCTCGACGCCTATCTGGAACAGGTACGCGCGCTGAACGAGGACGGCAATCTCAAGCACTATCCTGGTTCGCCGTGGCTGGCGTGGCAAATGCTGCGCGATGCGGACCGCCTGCGCCTGTTCGAACTGCACAGCACCGAGATCCAGGTACTGCGCGACAATTTCCGCGGCGCGGGACGCAAGGTCATGCTCTATGACGGCGATGGCTTCAACGGCATCAAGGCTATCCTGCCGCCCCCACCCCGCCGCGCACTGGTGCTGATCGACCCTTCTTACGAAGACAAGCAAGACTACGCCCGCACGCTCGATACGCTCAAGGCTGGCCTGGAGCGTTTCGCCACGGGCATCTATGCGATCTGGTATCCCGAGGTGCAACGACGGGAATCGACCCAGCTACCGGCCCAGCTGAAGCGCTTGCCGCTCAAGAGCTGGCTGCACGTCACACTCACCGTCAAACACCCGGTCGCGGGCGGTCTGGGCCTGCATGGCAGTGGCATGTTCATCGTCAACCCACCCTGGACGCTCAAGGCAGAGCTTCAGGAAGCCATGCCGAAACTGGTCGAACTGCTTGGTCAGGACGGCGGCGCGAAGTTCACGCTCGAGTCGCTGGACGGCTAAATCCGCACTTTGACTAGCACCGCAAAGTGCTTCAAGCAAATCTTTTTGGCTGTGAGTGGGATACAACTAACTCATTCGAGTTAATCCCCCCGTACGTAGGGCAGACGACGAGAATACATTATCAGACAATCAAAACCGTCGTGATTGACCCCACGATAATTCATCCCGGCCCGCCTGCTTCGCGCAGCGGGCTTTTTTTTCGACTTTGAACATATGGGACGATAGGCTGCGTGTTTCGATACGCCAGACCTGCAGGCGCAATCAGATTTCTGGTCTCTAGTCGCATGAAACGATTGATCTCAGTTGCGTATTTCGGGGCGCGTGATCAGCGATTTCGGGGGAACGTGATCACCTGTTTCGGCGGGAAGCTGATCGCTGGTTTCGGCGGAACGTGATCACTTC
>NZ_JWMB01000067.1:0-5967 GCF_000812445.1 Cupriavidus sp. SHE
AGCCCCATGACGTTCGAGAAAAACTGGTCCGCAGCTCAGCAACACCGGGCTGCCTAATTCCCTCGGTTATGGGATTCGTGGAACAGGGGCAAGGTCACCAGTATGGCATCCCGAATAACAATTCGCTGCGACTCTGGATCCAAAAGGAACATCGTTTCCCTGCTGAACGCTATCGTGGTCACAATGCTCATGCCGGAGGTTATCCATTCCCTCGCAAGTGCGTGGGAGCCAGGTGGCCCATCGAAATGAACGTAGATGCCGACTAGCCGAAACGGCGAATTGGTCAGGTATCCATTGGCAAGCATCGCCATAGAAAGCTCATTTTCAATGGAGGCGAGCGCGGCTGCCTGGTCACGAATCGCGGGGTTGCGTGGTGAACAGTCGATCAGACCCAATACCTTCTTGGGTGGCAGCTCACTGTAGCCCCGCGCTTTCTCAACGCGCGCCCATATCTCTTTGGAACTGCTAGGCCAGACGCCGCATAGAAGATTCTTGAACGCAGGATTTGATTGCGTTTCCCGCTCAATGCGGTCGATCATCGCCTCCCCATGGTCTTCGATGAGATCTTCCAGTTGGTCGGCAGCCAGGACGCTTAGAACCTTTTCCGACGGGCAGTGAGAGAGCACATGGAGAATCACCATCCAGACGTCTTCGGGATCGGCGTCAAGATCGTAGAATCTCGAGATGGCCAGTGGCAGTTCCTCGTCAGAATCGTGGTCGTAGGTCTCTCGGGCTGCAATGTATGCCAGCGCCCATGCCTCTATATCTTCAGGTGGGAGAGGCATTCAATCGGTCCGTCGTGGCAAATGACCGATGACGGTCAAGCTACCGTCTTGAGTGCACCTGAAGAATTTTCCTAGAGTCATTCTTTCAAAAAAGCTGTAGTTGATATGGAACCATGCTGCGGCCCGATAGCCGCTACGAAAACCGCCTGCGCATGCAAATGTGCCTGAGAGTGCAATGGATGATTTTAGCCAACGGAGCTGCGGCAATCTTCCGGTCTAGGGGTGTCGGATCCAGTTGTCTCGGAGTTTGCCTGCTCTCGCTAGCTGTATTGAATTTCATATTTTTGGTACATTTTGCGTCAGAAATAGCAGCAGGCCGGCGCCCAACTATATTAGGGGAAACCCTTTTATTTATGAGATGGACTGCCCGACGGAAGCTGTTCGGCGCTGAGGAAACCGCGATCGCTGGACAAAACTGACAACCAAGTTTGGCAACGATGGGTAACTTCAAAACACCGCAGGAAAAGAAGCGGCTGAGCTACGCCAAGGACCACCGGCCTGACCACGGAGAAAGGGGAAGCTGTGTCCCGAAGCGAAAACGCACCTACGCGAGGATTGCGCGCAGAACTCAGAACCAGCCTCTTGAAACGCTGAAGTCCGAGCCCGTGGACGAGTTGCTCGTGCTTACGGAACTCCGTGTCGGGATCGCGAGGCGAAAGAATCGAGGATGGGGGAAGTGGCCGGACATTTCCCTTGGCGAACGCGTAGCCAAACGCAAGTTATACAGGACTCGTATGGAAGCAGCTGGTGGCCGACGGGCTGCCAAGAGGAAGCTGGGGGCATGACAATGGAGGAACTGCAAACGCGCCAACCGCCGCCCGCACGCGTTCATATTCTGATGGCTCGTGAGGCTCGTTCCGCGGTTGTTATACGCCGCGGCCCATCGAGAAAGACGGCATTGATTGGCTGGGACAGAAGGCGCGACAAGTTCGAGGTCGGACAGTGGTTCAACGGACGAATTGATGAGCGACGCTCGGACTTGTCACCCGACGGCAGCTACCTGATCTATTTCGCGGTCACCGGCAAGTGGGGAACCGAAAGTCAAGGCGCGTATACGGCGATCTCGCGTGCGCCGTATCTCAAGGCCGAAACACTCCTGGCCAAAGGGGACACTTGGCACGGGGGTGGTCTGTTTGTTTCCAAGCGCGAGTACTGGCTCAACGATGGCTATGGGCACACAATCGTCCGTGATCAATCCAAGGCTAGGCGCACAGGCACCTATCCGTGGCATGAGTTTCCTCCAATAGGACAAACCGATCTGTATGAAATCCGCCTGCAGATGGACGGTTGGCAACGAATGGATTCTGGGTGGATTGGGAAGGGCGCTATTGTCCATTTCGAGAAGCCTGTCGGGCTACGATGGCGGCTACGCAAGCGTGTGCATGGGAGTCGAGAGCGCCATGAGCTCTTGCACCCTGGGACCGGGCGCTCGATAGGCATGCCGAACTGGTCGTGGGCAGATGTAGATGGGAAGCGGCTTGTGTGGATTGAATCAGGTCGACTATTTGAAGCTAGCGTTGATTCAGAAGGGTTGCAGGATATGCGTCTGCTTCATGACTTCAATACATATAGCTTCGAGAAGCTGGCTGCCCCTTACTAGGACGCTTGGGACGTCGGATCAGGTTGTTAAGCCATCACCATGACATCAAAGGGTATCCAGTTCGAATATGACGCTGAGAACGAGTGTTTGCTCGTAAGGTATCTGGGAAAACCAATGTTGCGTCCATATAAGATCCAGAACGAAACCCTGAAGAGCATGACTTTCGCAGAGGCAGCGGCATTCATCGGTGAGAAAGTACTTCTCATGTACCCCGTCTACGAGGAGATATTCAAGGACTACTTGTGGACCGAGAACGGGACGGTGCCTCCCAAGAAAACATAGTGCCATGGTCTCTGCCCGATGCGGCTTCAAGGGGGCGCAAACTTGGCCCATGTCCGGGAGGCGGAGCCCCATTTTTGGAGCACGAACCGACCCGAAAGCAGTCGTTCAACGGTTAGAGCTCACCCGCGCAGGCGGTGCAGCAGCCGTTTGCGCGTCGGTGTGCGGCAAAGGATTAGGCCGAACTTTGCTGCAGTTCGTTGACGAGCTTGGCGATGCGACGCTGCCGCGTCTCAAGAGACTTGGCATCTTCAATCGCTGCAACGTGCTTCCGTTTGAGCCCAAACGGCAAACGATCAAAGGCGGCTCTGGCGCCTTTATTTTTCCTCAGGGCCTCAGAAAGGTCTTTCGGTTCCGGCAGTGTTCTCGGCTCTTCGTCGAGTTCTATTAGAACGTCGACGAGGTCGCCCTCCGCGATACCGCTTTCTCGCCGGTTGGCCGCGCTGATACCCACCAAGCATTTGCCATTCATCACGGCGATTCTGCTTCGCCATCTGTGGTCGTTGATGGAGATGGCGACCGGTGGTCGCGCGCCCGCGCCGAACGACTCAATGCCATCCTTCGGGACCTCGACGGCCGTTGCATTGCCCGAGGGGACGACCTTTGCCTGGAATCTGAATTTCATGCGATCGGAGAGCTGAGGATATGGTGCGGCACTAACGCAGAAGTGCGCGGCTATCGTACTCAAAGGAGATCTAGAAAAACACGAACGCCATGGAACTCGGGACGCGCTGCCCAATGGGCATGCGCGTTACCGACACCTCCGAAGGTTGCCGGCCTCCGGAGTGGGAGGCGAGTCCGACAGTCATATATGGCGTCGAGAAAGATAGGTAAGGCGAAATCGGAAGTCAACGGCTATTTATCCCAACCGCCGGGCCGCACCTTATGTGAAATACAAGGCACGTTTCATATGATCGAGAAGCACTGCATCCTGCGCCGGCTCGCCCAGGTTCGCGCTGGAGCCAAGCGCGGTCGGGGTGATATTGTCTGGAGAGCCCAAGATCACCGACGATTGGTGATTCGCCCATTCTTGCTGGGGACGACATGCATCCAATCTCGGATTCCGCCAACGCATCGCACCGCGATGACGTCTTTGCACTCTGGGACCAGCTGGCCGAGTTCTCCGCCGGCGAAGCCGATGACGCGCTGACCCATTTGTTATCCACGCTCTGTGCAATGGTCACGGCACAGAATGCACTTTGGGCTGTCGTTGTGCGATTACCTTCGGTCGCGCGAAAGGATCCCTTGTTCGGCTGACCGCGTGCTGGCGCCCGCGAAAGGATCAGGATCACATCCCGCCATCCGAAGCTGAGGCAGTCAACTATCGACAGCTTCAAATCCCTGCCTCTGAACCGCCATTAACGTGAACCAACCAGCCTCGGTGGCTCCCCGGGGCGGTTCAGTTATCGCGCTGGATAAGGCTTCCCCAGATTCCAGCGTGATTGCCAATGCTCGATGTACTGGCGTGAAACCTCCGGCATGTCTCGAATGACGACCACATTCTCGGAGTTGGACGTCTCGGCAGATGGCGCGAAGTTGAAGGAACCTGTTTCAACCGTGTTGCCATCGACAATGATCGTCTTGTCGTGATGGATATGGAAATGGTCGTTGGTCCGAACTTCCACACCATTGCGGGTCACAAAGTCCATGGCTGCCACGCTCGTCTTGCCCAGGTTGCGCTTCTTGTCGATGACCACGCGCACCTCCACGCCTCGATTCCTGGCATCAACCAGCGCCTGCATGATGTCAGGAGCTTGAAACGAGTAGGCGAGCATCTGAATGGAATGCTGCGCACTACCGATAGTCTTCAGGACCAGTTCTCGCGCTGAACCCTCCGGGGAGAAGCCAACCTCAATGCTGGGAGCGGCATGGGCGAGAGATGAAATGCTGAGGAGGGTGGCAAGGGCGATGCTTCGGGTTCTTGTCATGACGTTAGGGCCTTGGTTGGAGCGCCTGGCACTGGACGGGGTATGGCTCACGTACATGGACACTCGCAGTGGTTGTCTCGGCGTCGACGTGGCCGGTGGTCCCGCAATAGGAAGATTCCTAGGTTCAATTCGGAGTTGGATGGTTGGATCTGCTCATGCTGGTTGCTGAAATGAAGTCGTATCAACCAGTTGAGGGAGTTTGCCATGTTCGCCTATTTCGTTGTGTTCTTTGCGCTCTGGGGCGTCATGAAGCTGGCGGATCGTTGGGGAATCTAGGGGGCGTTGACAGCTCGGAATATTCGGGCGTGGCGGCCATGCAGGGCATCAATTGGTCGATGCAAGCCGCTGGCCAGCGGAGGCAGACGCGTTCGCAATACGGGTCACGTGATTGACTGGTCAGGGCCAAATCATTCGGAAGTGCGTTGATGTATTTTGGGAAAATTCCTATGTGACGGTCGTCGTTCCTTGCCTTTAATGAACCTCGTCCAGTCCAGAGTTTTGGTGGCTGTATGAGCGGGAGCATCGATAAGTGATGCCCCGGCATTGATGGTCGAGGTTCGAAGTGAGTGAAGTTGAGTTTGTGAGCTGGTTGCGCGGTTTTGTGAACGCCCGAGGTGCTGTACCGCCTACTGCCGTCCAGTGGCGAGAGATCATGGCGCGCGTGTCGATTTGCTCTGTGAATCCACTGGGTCCAAAGCAACGCGAGGCTGTGGAGTTGTCTGAAGCTATTGGGCGCCTTCGCGTAGCGGCCACGCAGCAGGTTGGAGTGCTTGTGCCGCAGCCGTTGGCTGCTGCACGGCAGTGAAGGGGGCGCTCATGTTCCTCCCTGTCTACTGCGGTTTCTTCTGGGCGCTATGGGCCGAAATAATGTTCCCTGCCAAGCAGCGCTGAATCGTTGCGGTGATTTGTCGAAATCAGCCCGCCTTGCGAAAGCCTGGCGGGTTTTGCTCAGTCTCGGATGGTGCTTCTTGTAGCGGGATATCTGCGGATGGACGCGGTTCCAATGCGAGGCATCGCACGCCATGGTTGGTACTAGGATGGGGGACCGAGCTACCGGCCAGTTACTGGTCCTGGATAGACGGATTCCCACCACGCGCCAGGTTACGCTCCCGCTCATAATCCTCGTAGGGCGGAAGCGTCTGCCTTACCGTTCCCGGAGTCATAGGATTCACGGCGGCATCGTGGCTGCGGGCACCTTCGTAGGTGCCGCGCCAAAGATCGAAGGATGAACATCCTGCGCTGAAGGCTGCCGAGGCAAGGGTAAGAAGAACTGAGATTGCGGATTTCGGTGAAGGTGATCAGCGGTTTCGGCGAACGTGATCAGGGAAGGAAGGTGGTACTGCGCGGTCAGGAGATTGTAGCGTAGGTGATCACG
>NZ_JWMB01000068.1:0-51431 GCF_000812445.1 Cupriavidus sp. SHE
CCGCCGCTGCCGATCCACGTGATCCATCGCGAAGGCCGCCATGCCATGCACAAGGTGCGCGCCTTCATCGATCTGGCCGTTGATACGCTGCGCGGCACGGCGTCGCTGAATCCGTAGCACGCCCCATCGTCGGGTTCTCCGCGGATTCTTCTCGAATCCACAAGAGTCACTTCTTCCCCCGGCCATTTTTCGTGGCACGGGACGCCCCTATATTTGATGCGAGCCCGGCATTTGCCGTGGCGCCGAACCATCGCATCCAAGGACGTCCCGACCATGAAACTCTATGTGCACCCGCTTTCCGGCCACGCCCACCGCGCACAGTTGCTCCTGTCCCTGCTCGGCCAGCCGGCGGAACTGATCGAAGTGGATCTGATGACCGGCGCGCACAAATCGCCCGAATTCCTGCGGCTGAATCCGTTCGGCCAGATCCCGGTGCTGGTCGATGGCGAAACGGTCGTGCCCGATTCGAACGCGATCCTGGTCTACCTGAGCAAGAAACTTGGCCGCACCGACTGGCTGCCCGAAGCACCGGTGGCGGCAGCGGCGGTGCAACGCTGGCTGTCGGTCGCCGCTGGCGATATCGCCTTCGGCCCGGCCCGCGCGCGCATCGCCACGTTGTTCAACGCGCCGTACGATCTGGATGATGCGGTCGCGCGGGCCCACGTCGTGCTCAAGCGCATGGACGATACGCTGGCCGATCGCCCATGGATTGCCGCCGATCATCCAACAATTGCAGACGTGGCGCTCTACAGCTATACCGCGCGGGCGCCGGAGGGCTTTGTCGATCTGCGGGACTACGGCAACGTGCGCCAATGGCTGGCACGCGTGGAGGCGCTGCCGGGCTTCGTGCCGATTGTGAAAAGCCCGGTCGGACTCGAAGCCTGAATCTGCCTGCCTGAATCTGCCTGCCTGAAATCGCCTGCCCGAGAAGTCGCCACCTGGAGCGCGTCATGAACCGTCAACCTGCCCCCCATGCGGAGCTGCTACCCGGCACGCCCTGGCATACCGGCGAGCGCATCCTGCAATCCCGGGCCGGCGTGGAAGAGCGTCTGGCCGAAGTGGGTCCGCGCGTGGTGCGTGATTACATGCCCGACCAGCATCGCGAGTTCTTCGCGATGCTGCCCTCCATCGTCATCGGCGCGGTAGCCCCGGACGGCCAGGTCTGGGCCACCCTGCGCGCGGGACAGCCAGGCTTCCTCCAATCGCCCAATCCGTATCTGCTGGAGGTCGCGAGCCCGCGCGATGCCGATGATCCCGCCGACAGTGGTATGGAAGACGGCAACGCCATCGCACTGCTCGGCCTTGACCCAATGACCCGCCGCCGCAACCGGCTGAACGGCACTGTGCGCCGCGATGACGCGCGCGGCTTTGGCGTGACGGTGGGACAAAGCTTCGGCAACTGCCCGCAGTACATCCAGAAGCGCGAGTTCGTGGTCACGCGCGACCCCGCGACGCCGGGCACCGTCGCGCCCCAGATCCTGACCGCGCTCGATGCGCGCGCGCGGACGTTGATCCGCCATGCCGATTCGTTCTTCGTCGCGACTTATGTGGATCTGCCGGGAGGACGCCAGGTGGATGTCTCCCATCGTGGCGGCCGACCCGGATTCGTGCGCGTGGATGCCGATGGCGGCCTGACGATTCCGGACTTCGCCGGCAATACGTTCTTCAATACGCTTGGCAATATGCTGGTGAATCCGGTGGCGGGACTGGTGTTCGTCAGCTATCCGACCGGCGACCTGCTGCAGATGACGGGCCGCGCCGAGGTCATCACCGATTCGCCCGAGATCCGCACTGTCGAGGGTGCGGAGCGGCTGTGGCGCTTTTTCCCCCGGCAGATCGTGCGCCGCGATCGGGCGCTGCCGCTGCGCTGGGATTTCATGCCCGGCGGCGAATCGCCGCAGGCGCTGCGCACCGGCGTCTGGCCCGGAGATCCAGCTTCATGACAGGAACATGAAACCCCCACGGGTGTCAGGGAGCGCAGTGCCTGTGCCACAATCGCGCCAGTCTCTGCCCGCACGGATGCGCCCTCGAACATGTCCCTGGAAGCCCTGCAGAACATCAATCCCCAATCGCTGCTCGACACCGCCATCAGCCTGGCCGCCGCCTTCGTCCTGGGCGGAATGATCGGCTACGAGCGCCAGTACCGCCAGCGCACGGCCGGCCTGCGTACCAACGTGCTGGTGGCGCTGGGCGCCGCGATCTTCGTCGATCTTGCCAATCACATCGCCGGCCATGAGGGCGCGGTACGCGTGGTGGCATACGTGGTATCGGGCATCGGCTTTCTGGGCGCGGGCGTGATCATGCGCGAGGAAGGCAACGTGCGTGGGCTCAACACTGCGGCCACGCTCTGGGGCTCGGCGGCGGTGGGCGCGTGTGCGGGGGCGGACCTGATTCTCGAAGCGGGCATCGGCGCACTGTTCGTCCTGGCCGCTAACACGCTGCTGCGGCCCGTGGCCGATCGCATCAACCGCCAGCCGATGGATACACCGGCCGTGGAAGTCACGCATACCGTGCATGTGATCACGCTACGCGAGTACCAGAAGACCGCCATGCGATTGCTCGAAGACGCGCTGGAAGCCGCGCAGTATCCAACGCGCGACCTGGAAGTCCGCGCGTTCGGCGATCAGGATGTGGAAATCGAGGCGGCACTGGTGGCCACCTCGGTGGACGGCGACGCGCTCGACGCGATCGTCGCCCGACTCGGCGGCACCAGCGTGGTCAGTCAGGCGTTCTGGAGCGCGAGCACAACGGAGTAGAAGCGGGGTCGGCCCTTCAACCGGCAATCACTTCAACGACAGCCGGCACCACAAGCTGCCCCAGCAGCCGCAGCGCAGTCATCTCGTCGGCCGTCCACATCTGCACATCCGCCAGATAGTTGAACGTACCGATCACCGCGCCGCGCCGGCTCAGCGGCACGTTGACCACACCGTTCAGGCCAAGGCCGCGAATCACGGCGATGTCGTCGAACACCGCTGCCAGCGCCTCGTCGCCCTCGCCGACGAAGACCTCGCCACGCACCAGCAACTGGCGCGTCCAGGCCGTATCGCCCTTGATCTTCTTGCCGCCCACCGGATAGGCCGCCGGGTCCGACGACCATAGCCGTTCGATCTCGCCCGTCCTCGCGTGCCATGCGTTGATCGTCAGCAGGCCGGGGCCGACCATCGCCAGCGTGGCCTGCCCAACGGCATCCATCGCGCCCTGCGGCGTGGCCGCATCGCGCAGGCGGTCCAGCAGTGCATTCAGTTGTGCCTGCCAATGCATCGGCAATGTCATGTTCGCCGCGTCCGCCATCATTCGCCCTGGATGCCGAGTTCGCGGATCAGCTTGCCGTAGCGGTCCGCATCGCGGCGCAGGATCTTGCCGAATTCCTGCGGGGTGGACGTCGCCGTCTCGACGCCGATCGACTCCATCTTGGCCTTGACGTCGGGCAGCGCCATCGCGCGGTTGATCTCGTTGTTCAAGCGCGTCACCAGTTCCGCAGGCATGTTCTTCGGGCCAAAGGCGCCGTACCAGACCGAAAGCTCATAGCCGGGCAGGGTCTCGCCCACCGTCGGCACATTGGGCAGCAGCGGGGAGCGCTTGGCTTCGGTCACGGCCAGCAGGCGCAGCTTGCCGGACTTCACGTGCGTCAGCGTCTGAGTACCCGCCGAGAACAGCAATTGCGTCTGGCCCGCCACTGTATCGACCACGGCCGGCGCGCCACCCTTGTACGGCACATGCAGCAACTGCACGCCGGCCATCTTCTCGAACAGCACCGCGCTCAGGTGATTGGTGGAGCCGGGGCCCGCGCTGGCGTAGGCGACCTTGCCCGGATTAGCCTTCGCGTACGCGATCAGTTCCTTGACGTTGTGCACCGGCACGGACGCGTTCACGACCATCGTGTTGGTCACGTAGGCCAGCAATCCCAGCGGCGTGAAATCATCCACGCCCTTGAACGGCATGTTCGGCATCAACGCCGGGTTCATCGCGTGCGTGCTCATCGAGCCGATCAGCAGCGTGTAGCCGTCCGGCTTCGCGCGTGCCACCATCGCCGAACCGATGTTGCCGGAAGCGCCCGGCCGGTTGTCGACAATGACCGGCTGGCCGAGCGACTTGGTCAGCTGCTCGGACAGCGTGCGCGCCAGGATATCCGTCGAACCACCCGCCGCCCACGGCACGATCAGCGTGATCGGCTTGGTCGGCCAGGCATCGGCAGCGCTGGCCAGGTTCGCGAACGACATTGTCAATGCGGCGGCACCGCACAGCAGGCTTCTCAGTACGGACTTCATCTCGGACTTCATCTCCAACCCCCTTCGGTTTCTGTTTCTGTTTCTGTATCGGTCTTCGGTAATGTCGCGCGTGAATCAGCGGCCGACGGCATAGCCCTGCATGCCACGCGCGTTGGCGCCGGCGCGCAGCACGAGCCGCCCTCTGGCGTCGCGCTCGCGTGTGCAGGCCGACATGCGACCCTCCGACCAGTCATCACCGACGCGAACCTCATGCCCACGGGCACGCAGCGCTTCGATCGTGGCAGCGGGAAAGCGCGATTCGACGGTAATGCGGTTCAGAGTGGTCTGGCGCGGCCAGAACGACTGTGGGAAGTGGTCGATATGCCAGGCGGGCGCGTCGATGGCTTCCTGCAGGTTCATGCCATGCACCGCGTGGCGCATGAAGAATGCCAACGACCACTGATCCTGCTGGTCGCCGCCAGGCGTGCCGAACACCATGTAGGGCTCGCCGTCGCGCATCGCCAGTGACGGCGACAGCGTGGTGCAGGGCCGCTTGCCCGGCGCCAGCGTGTTGGGCAGGCCCGGTTCGAGCCACGTCATCTGCAGGCGCGTGTTGAGCGCGAAGCCGAGCGACGGAATCGTCGGGCTCGACGACAACCAGCCGCCCGAAGGCGTGGCCGCCACCATGTTGCCGTGGCGGTCGATCACGTCGATATGGCAGGTGTCGCCGACGAACAGCTCGCGTTCGGCCCATTCGGTTACCGGCGGCAGCGCGGCGAAGGTCGGCTCGCCCACGCCGAAGCGCGTATCGGCGGCAGTCAGCGTGCGCTCGGCCACGGCGGGGTCAGGCATACGCGGCGCGCGGCCACCCAGCGCGCCGGGGAACATCGTCGGCGCCGCCCGATCACCGATCAGCGCTGCGCGGCTGGCCAGATAGTGCGGATTGAGCAGCGCGGCCAGCGGGCTATCGACGAAGCGCGGATCGCCATACCAGGCGGCGCGGTCGGCCATCGCCAGCTTGGCAGCCTCGGCGATCGTGTGGACGAACTCGGGCGATGTTGGCGCGTGCGCCTCCAGCCCCGCATGGCGCAGCATCCCGAGTTGCTGCAGGAACACCGGGCCCTGGCTCCAGATATCGCACTTGGACACGCTGTAACGGCCAAAGTCCAGCGAGACGGGCGCTTCGACCGTGGCTTGCCAGTGCTCCATGTCCTCGAAGCGCAGCAGGCCGACGTGCTTTTCGCCAGTGGTGTCGCGTACCGGCGTGTTGCGGCAGTACGCGTCGATCTCCTCGGCCACGAAGCCCTGATACCAGCAGCGCATGGCCGCGTCGATCTGGCCTTCGCGGGTGTCGCTCTGCGCGATCGCAGTCGTCACGATGCGCGTGTAGGTATCGGCCAGCACCGGTAGCGTGTGCAAACTGCCGGGGCGCGGCACCTTGCCGTCCGGCAGCCAGGTATCGGCCGAGCTGTGCCATTCGTCGCGGAACAGCGCCTGCACGGCAAGGATCGCCTGCGAGATGCGGGGCACGAGCGGAAAGCCGTTGCGCGCGTAGCCGATGGCCGGCTCAAGCACGTCGGCGAGCGACCAGGTGCCGTGATCACGCAGCATCGTCATCCATGCGCCGAACGCTCCCGGCACCGTCGCCGGCATCAGCCCGATGCCGGGCATCATCTCCATGCCCATCTTCCGCAGCGCTTCCGGATCAGCCAGCGCCGGGGCGGGGCCCTGGCCGCAGACCGAGCGCGCGGCACGCTCACGCTCGCTCCAGAACAGGATCGGCACCTCACCGCCAGGCCCGTTCAGATGTGGCTCCACCACCTGCAGCACGAAGCCGGCTGCCACTGCGGCATCGAACGCATTGCCGCCGCGTTCGAGCACGCCCATGGCGGTCTGCGTGGCAAGCCAGTGGGTGGAAGCGGCAACGCCGAATGTGCCGACGATCTCGGGGCGTGTCGTGAACATGAAGTGAGCGCGCAATGGCTGGATCGGAATGTATTCGAGTATAGGCAAGTGAAATAACCACCAAGAGCCAAATACTTATCGATGCATTACTATTTGGTTATACAACTCCTTCCCATTGCCGCCATGCCGATCGCCACCGACAAGCTGCTGCACAACATCGTCTCCCGGCTGCGCCTGCGTCACCTGCCGCTGCTGCTTGCGCTCGAGCAGCAGCGCTCGATCTCGCGCGTGGCGGCCGAAATGAACCTGTCACAGCCGGCCGTGACCAAGGCGCTGCGGGAAATCGAGGACATTTTCACCACGCCGCTCTTCACCCGCACCCGCAACGGCCTGGAGCCAACCGCAACCGGCACGGCAGTGCTGGGCCATGCGCGCATGGCGCTGGCCGACGCTGACGCGCTCGGGCGCGAGCTGGCCGTGATCGAAGCCGGTCTGCGCGGCCGGCTGCGCATCGGCGCCATCCCCTATACGGCGCGCGCCGTGCTCGATGCCGCGCTCGCCTACGGGCTGAACCGCACGCCGCGCATCTCGGTGCTGGTCAGGGAGGGCACCACCGACGAACTGGTCGTCGCGCTACGCCAGCATGAACTCGATTGCGCGATCGCGCGCTCGTTCTACCTGGCGGGGGAAGACATCGTCCAGCAACCGCTCTATCGCGAGGAGCCGGTGCTCGTGGTACCGTCACGCGCTGCCGCGCGGCTGTCGCGCGGCGGACTGGACTGGAAGCGGCTGGCCGAGCTCGACTGGATTCTGCCGCCGCACCATACGCCGGTGCGCCGCACGATCAATACGATGTTCGCGCTGGCCGGCGTGGCGCCGCCGCTGCCGATCGTCGAGACCTATTCGGTCAAGCCCATGGCCACACTGCTACGCAGCCAGCCGCACGTGATCACGATCGTGCCGAGGTCAGTTGGGGCCGAACTGGTCGAACTGGGCGATGCCGCGATGCTGCCGTTCTCGCTCTCGTGGGACCTGCCACCCGTGGGCTTGATGTGGCGGCGCGAGTCACAGGAAAACGAACTGGTGACGGGGCTGGCAGCGGCGCTGCGCCAGGCCATCTGAAACGACAGCAGGAAAAAGGAAAAGGCTGAAAACCGGGATGAAAACCGTCGGACTCTATCTGCTTACCGCGCTGGCCGAGATTCTCGGCTGCTATCTGCCCTACCTCTGGCTGCGCCAGGGTGCGAGCCCGTGGGTACTCCTGCCCGGCGCGGCATCGCTGGCCGTGTTCGCGTGGCTGCTGACACTGCATCCGGAAGCCTCCGGCCGTGTGTATGCAGCCTACGGCGGCGTCTATATCGCGATGGCCATCGCATGGCTCTGGGCGGTGGATGGCGTGCGCCCGAGTCCGTGGGATATCGCTGGCGTGGCGGTGGCGCTGGGTGGCATGGCCATCATCGTGTTCCAGCCGCGCTGACGCGCCGCCCTGCTCTTCCTCTCTCCCTGCGCTCCCGCCATTGCCTCCGCCATTGCCTCCACCTTTGCCGCTATTGGAAGGTGCGCAGGTAAGCAAGAAGATCGGCGATCTGCTGCGGATCGCTCATGCCCCAGAAACGCATCTTCGTGCCCGGCACCACCTTGCCCGGCGACTGCACGAAGGCGCCCAGCGTGGCATCCGACCAGACCACGTTCGACGCCTTCATCGCATCGGAATAACGATAATCCGCCGTACTGCCTGCCTTGCGACCGAACACGCCATTGAGCTGGGGTCCGAATGCGCCACGCGCCGACGGGCCGACGCGGTGGCATGAGGCGCAGAGCCGGGTGAAGGTCTCCTTGCCGGTCTGGACATTACCGACGGTGGCATTGGCTGCGTTGGCTACGTTGGTGACTGGATGGACAAGCAGGGCAAGAACGAGGGGTAATGCGTATTTCATGCTGCGGGATAGCTCGCCACCTCGATCAGGTTTCCATCGGGATCACGGCAATAGACCGACGTGATCGCCCCGAGCGCCCCGGTGCGTTGCACCGGACCGACTTCCACGGCCACCTTGTGGGCCAGGAAATGCGCAACCACCTCCTTCGGCGGCATGTGCGTGATGAAGCAAAGATCGTCGCTGCCGGAGGTCGGATGCACACCCGTGAACCATGCAACGGTGTCTTCGCCCACCGGGCGCAGATTGATCTTCTGCTGGCCGAACTTCACCGATACCCGTTTGCCGGAACGTGACTCGAAGTCCTCACGCTTCATGCCGAGCACCTGCTCGTACCACGCGGCGCTGGTTTCCACGTCCTTCACATTGAGCACGATATGGTCGAAGCGATCGATTGCGAGCGTCATGGGGGCCTTTTTCCTGAAGGGATTGTCGGGGTCCGTACGATACCGACAGCGAGATGTAACAAGACGTTTGGCTGTGAAACAAGCGGTACTGTACACCCCGTGTGATGCATACGCGTACGTATAATGCGGTCTTCCACGACGGGCGCGTAGTACGCAACTGACGCGCCCCGGCTCAGTCTCCTCCGCCGGGCGGCATCCCATCCGCATGTCAGCCCGCACTCGTTGAAAGTGGCGGCCCAGCGCACCATGCGCGGCTGCGCTTTCGTTGTTCATCCTGGCGCGTCGTGCCCGGCACTGCCTGCCGGGACTGGCGAACCCGGAAAATTTCCACGAAGTGCAATTCGCCATGAGCAAGATTTCCAGGCTCGCCTTGAGCCTTGTATTGGCCGCACTGTTTCATGTCGCCGCCCCCGCGCTTGCCGCGGAAAGCGCCTCGGACGCCGAGGCCCAGCAGATTTCCGTGCTGACACACGCGGAGGCCGTTGCCGAACTCAAGCGCCTGCAGACCGCGCAGGACCAGATCAAGCAGCAGGCCTCCAGCGCCTTGGGGCGCACCAAAATCAATGGACTCGACGACGACCTCAAGCAACTGGCCACCGATGTCGACAAGCTCGCTGCATCACTGACGCCGCAACGCGCGCAGCTGCAATCCCAGCTTGATGTGCTGGGCCCGCCGCCCGAAACCGGCAAGGCAAAGGAAGCCCCCGCCGTGGTCGCGCAGCGCGCCGAACTCACCGCGCGCAAGACGCAGCTCGACGACGAACTGAAGCAGGCGGCCAACAGCAAGGACAATATCGCGCACCTGCAGGAACAGCTGGCCAAACTGCAACGCACGCAGATGAAGGATCAGCTTGCGTTGCGGTCCGAGAGCATCCTGAATCCCCAGTTCTGGAAGCCGCTCTTCGGGCGCGCGCCTGAGGACCCGGAGCAGCCCGGCGCCTTCACCGACGAGATCGTCCCAATGTTCGAGCACGCATGGGCGTCTGGGCAACGGGCGACCACGGTAATCCTGCTCGTGATCGCGCTGGCCGCGTGGACACTTGGGCGTCGTCTGCTCGAACGCGGCGCGGCGTGGCTCTGCCTGACGCAGTTGCCCGAAGCTCGCATCCGCCGTAGCGCGCTGGCGTTCGCCACGACACTGGCCACGGTGATCGCCACGGCCACCGGCGTGCGCATTGCATTCGCGGCGTTCACCGGCGGCGAAGACGTCCCGCCCGAGATTCAGGACCTGCTGAACGAGATCGCCAAGCTGGCAATGACCAGCGCACTGATCGCGGGCCTGGGCCGCGCCCTGCTCTGCACGCGGCATCCTTCATGGCGGCTACCTGCGCTGGCCGACCGGCTGGCGCTCGCCATGAAGCCGTTCCCGACGGTGCTGGCAGGCTTGCTCCTGCTGGCCGGCACGCTTGAGCAGTTCAACCGCATGGCCGATACGAGCCTGCCGGTCACGCTGCTCGGCAGAGGCGTTGTGTCCTTGGTGGTGGTGTTGACGATTGGCGCCGCACTGCTGCGTGCCAGTCGCGTGCGCGCCGAACTGCTTGCCGCCGGAGAACAGCCCGAAGCCCGCGCCACGCTCGTCGGATTGATCCACGTCGGCGTCACGCTGACCGTGGCGATCTCGTTCGGCGCGCTGCTGATCGGCTACATCAGCATCGCGCGCTTCCTGACCTACGAACTGGTCTGGTTCGATATCGTGCTGTGCAGCCTCTACCTGCTCACGCAACTGACGCGCGACATCTGCGAGGCCACGTTCTCCACCCAGTACGGCGGCGGACGCGTCATCAAGCAACTGTTCGGCGCAGGCGATACCCAGCTCGAACAGGCCTCCACGGTCTTTTCCGGTCTCGGCTCCAGCGTGCTGCTTCTGCTGGCCGTGCTGGCGCTCCTCACCGGCGGCTTCGGCACGACACCCGCCGATCTCTTCAACAGCCTGCTGGCCATGCTCGGCGGCGAGAAGCTACGCGCGCTGAACATCATGCCGGACCGCATCATGAACGCGGTGATCGCGCTCGTGGTCGGCATCTGGCTGCTACGCTCGGTACGCCGATGGCTCGATGCGGAACTGCTGCCGAAGCTTTGCTCGGAGTCCGGGCTCCGTGCGTCGCTGATCACGCTGTTCAGCAATATCGGCTATGTGCTGCTGGTGCTGCTGACGCTCTCGCTACTGGGCGTCAAATGGGAAAACCTGGCGTGGATCGTCAGCGCGCTGTCGGTCGGTATCGGCTTCGGGTTGCAGGAGATCGTCAAGAACTTCGTCTCCGGCCTGATCCTGCTGACCGAGCGCCCGGTCAAGGTAGGCGACATGGTCAGTCTGGCCGGCGTCGAAGGCGATATCCGTCGCATCAACGTGCGCGCGACGGAAATCCAGCTGGCCGACCGCTCGACCGTGATCGTGCCGAACTCGCAGTTGATCTCGCAGAACCTGCGTAACGTCACGATGCACAACAACACGCAAGGTGTGGCCACGCTGCAATTGACGTTCCCACTGAACACCGACCCCGAAGCCGTGCGCGACCTGCTGCTCGACGTCTACCGCGAGAACCATGCAATCCTCGACATCCCCGCGCCATCGGTGACGTTCAGCCAGTTGGCGCCGAACGGCATCACGCTGAGCGTCACCGGCTATGTGAACAGCCCCCGCATCGCTGGTGGCACCAAGAGCGACCTGCTGTTCGAGATCCTCAAGCGGCTTCGCGCCGAGGAGATTCCGCTGTCGGCGCCACAAACGCTGCGGCTGGAAAATATGGCGGCATTGGGGACGTAGATAGGGGTGTAGATCAGGGACGCAGATTGGGACGAGTTGACTCCCCGTCACTCCGTCACTCCGTCACCCCGTCACCCCATCAGCCCATTGCTCCCTCGTGCCCAGTCCAATAATCGGCGCCATCGTCATGGGTAGCGAGCGCGATCACCTGGGTGCACCGTTGGCATGTGTAGAGGAAGGCCTGCGCACCGGTGCCGGATATGGCGTCGCCGGTGCGGATCAGGCGGGGGTGTGGCGGAACATAACCGGGACGACCCAGCAGGCTCTTGCAGAGTTCGCAAGGAACCATGGCGCTCTCCAGATTCTGGTGCGATTCGCGGCAATGACACCCGCGACAGGTGATTTTTGTGCAACGCAGCAGAATCCAGTATAGGCGCACGATCGTTCGATCGCCACGCCCGGGCGGTGTGACTTATTCCTTACCGGCGAAGCGGTCCGTTGCGGCGATCAATTGGTCGAGAATGCCGGGTTCGCTCCAGGCATGGCCCGCGCCTTCGATCAGATGAAAGTCCGCGTCCGGCCAGGCCTGATGCAGGGCATAGGCGTAACGCACCGGACACGGCATGTCGTAGCGACCATGCACGATCACGCCAGGGATGCCGGCCAGACGATGCGCGTCGCGCAACAGTTGCCCGTCGTCAAGCCAGGCACCGTGTGTGAAGTAGTGGTTTTCGATGCGCGCGAATGCCAGCGCGAAATGTCCGTCGGCATGTTTGGTGCTGATGTCGGCGTCCGGTAGCAGCGTGATCGTCTCACCTTCCCAGACGCTCCAGGCCTGCGCGGCCTCGACCTGTTTTGCCTTGTCGTCGCCGGTCAGGAGCTTCCGATAGGCGGCCATCATGTTGCCGCGCTCGGCCTCAGGCACCGGCGCCTGAAAACGCGCCCATTTGTCGGGGAACATCTCCGATACGCCGAACTGGTAATACCAATCGAGTTCGGCCCGCGACACCGTATAGACGCCACGCAGCACCAGTTCGCTCACACGCTGAGGATGTGTCTGCGCGTAGGCAAGCGCCAGCGTCGACCCCCATGATCCCCCGAACACAAGCCAGCGCTCGACGCCGATCCGCTCGCGCAGCTTCTCGATGTCGTCGACCAGATGCCAGGTGGTATTGGCCTCCAGTTCGGCATGAGGCGTCGACTGGCCGCAGCCGCGCTGGTCGAACAGCAGCAAGTCGTAGCGGGCGGGGTCGAACAGGCGTCGATGATCGGGCGAGATGCCGCCACCCGGCCCGCCGTGCAGGAACACCGCCGGTTTGGCGCCGCGCGTGCCGACGCGCTCGTAATACAGCACGTGGCCATCGCCGACGTCGAGCGTACCGGTCTCGTAGGGTTCGATAGCGGGATAAAGGGTGCGCGGTTCAGGCATGTCGCCTCCCGGAAAGCCTTGAGGGAAGCCAAGTGTAGCGCCATCGTGCAGTGCAACGCGCCTTTAAGTTTCGTTTAAGTCTTGGTCCCTACAGTGGAGCCGTACCGCAACCGCCTCCTGGAAAGGTGACGTATGACCCCTCAAGACATGCAAGCACTGGAAACCTTCCTGAGCCAACTCGTGCAGGCTCGCGCCGATGGCAAGGACCCGCAGGCCGCGGCGATGATCGCCGATGCGGCCGGCCGGCAGCCCGACGCCGCCTATCTGCTCGTGCAGCGCGCCATGTTGCTTGATCGCGCACTGGTGAACGCCCAGGCCCAGATTGCATCGCTCCAGCAGCAGCTTCAGCAAATGCAGCAGGGCCAGGGCTCGCGCAGCTTTATCGATGATGCCAACGCCTGGGGCAACCACCCCGGCCGCGCGATGCCCGGCGCCGCTCCATCCGCGCCACCGCCCTATCAGGCCGCCCCGCAGTATCCATCCACGCCGCAACCCGCCCCGCAGCCACCGCAAACGGCCCGGCCCGGCTTCCTGAGCGGAGGCCTGGGCGGCACGCTTGGCAGCATTGCCACCACGGCGGCGGGTGTCGCGGGCGGCGCGATGCTATTCCAGGGCATCGAAAATCTGTTCCACCGCAACAGCGGTGGCGGCTTCTTCGGGCAACCGGCAATGGGTTCGGCGCCCACCGAGACCGTGATCAACAACTATTACGAGGACGGCAGCGGTAGCAACGGCGGCGGCGGTGGCAGCAATGCGCTGCTGGCCGACAACGGCAACCTCGACAGTGGCAACCTCGACAATGGTTTGGACGACTACGTCGACGATGACTACCGGAACGACGACTCGATCTTCTGATTCTTCTGGCCGTCTTGAGCCCGGCGCGGGATCCTGCCTCCGGTCCCGCGCCTTGGGGTCTTGCTCAGGCTGTCACGGTGATGTCACGGCGAGAGGCACTCATCAGTGACCACCCAAACACGACCATGCCGGCCAACGCCAGCAGCATCCCGACCCAGCCGGTTGAGGTCCAGCCGAGACCGGCGGCGATCGTCACGCCACCAAGCCATGCGCCGAGCGCGTTCGCCATATTGAACGCCGAGTGATTGAGCGCGGCGGCCAGCGTCTGGGCGTCTCCGGCCACGTCCATCAGGCGGATCTGCAACGGCGGGCCCAGCGCCACGGCGGTGCCTACCAGCATCACATTGAGCGAAGCGAGCCACGGATACGGCGCGGTGTACACGAAGGCGCCCAGCACCAGCGCGGACCAGAGCAGCACACCACCGACGGTCGGCATCAATGCCTTGTCCGCCAGCTTCGCGCCGGCCAGATTGCCGGCCACCATGCCGACGCCAAACAAGGCCAGCACGATGGGAATACCGCTGGCGGGCATATGCGCCACCTCGAGCATCGTCGGCTTGACATAGCTGAACACCGCGAACATGCCACCAAAGCCGATGGCGCCAATGCCGAGCGTGAACCAGACCTGCTTGCGCGCCAGCGCGGACAGTTCGCGCAATGGGCTTGCATGGCGATCGGCGGGCACGAACGGCACCCAGCGCCACACCAGCAAAGCCGTGAGCGCGCCGATGGCGCCCACGATCACGAACGCGGCCCGCCAACCCAGCCACGTGCCAATGCCGGCAGCGATCGGCACTCCCACAAGGGTCGCCACGGTCAGCCCGAGCATGACCAGGCCGACGGCCTGCGCACGGCGCTCGCGCGCCACCAGACTCGCCGCCACCAATGCGGCCACGCCGAAGTAGGTGCCATGCGGAAATCCTGTGAGCAGGCGCACGGCGAGCATCGGCAGATACCCGGGCGCCAGCGCGCTGGCGAAGTTGCCCAGGGCGAAGACGCTCATCAGCGCAATCAGCAGGTTACGGCGTGGCCAGCGCGCGCCCAGCACGGCCAGCAATGGCGCGCCGATGACCACGCCCAGCGCGTACGCGCTGATCAGGTGGCCGGCCTCGGGAATGGTGATTGCCAGATCGCGCGCGGCGTCGGGCAGCAAACCCATGATGACGAACTCGCCGGTGCCAATGCCAAAGCTGCCAACGCCTAGCGCCAGCAAGGCACGGCGGTCAGCCGCGCGATCACGGGCCGTGGCGGCATCGCCTTCGGAAGATGAATTCGGGGACGAACGGGTGAGATCGGGAACGCTGTCGAAGTTTCCGTGTGGGGCGGTCATGAGCAGAGAGATTGCGAAGCACTTGTCATAGCTTGTCGCCGCTCACTGGCGGACAGGATCTTGCGTCCTGTCTCGGGGGCTCCAGCATGCTCCGCGCGGCGCGAAGGCGCTATTGTGAAGCAAAACGGCGCAGCCTGCCGGGCACGCCCCGGTGTGGATGAAAAGGCCGATCGACGCACAATCCGCGCGCAATCCGCGCACGGTCGCGCCATGGTGGTCGATCCCACGATTCCATCGCATCAGTACTGCGCGCAGGGCTATCGGCGCACGATGCGCCGCCCTATGCTGAAGTTATGCGACGCCCGCGTCCCGTACCCGTGAACCACGGCCCGGGTGCCGCGACTCGTGTGTGGGAGGGGATATGTCCCTGCGTAGCATCCTGTTCATCGCCGCCGTCACCATTACCTGGAATTCGCCTGCAGCCGCGGCGGGCTGCCAATACGACATGCAGTGCAAGGGCGACCGAATCTGTCAGCAGGGCCAGTGCATGGCGCCCGACAGCGACGACTCCGACGCCGCGACTTCCAAGGGACAATCGGGACAACAGGCACAACCTGTACAACCGGCACAGCCGGTACCACCCGCGCAGTCGGCCATGAGGCTGGCTCCCGCGTCTACCACCGCGAGCGCGCCGCGCAACTGCTGCACCGTGGCAGGCAAGTTGCGGTTGACCACACCTCAATCGGGCGATGCCGCGCTGATGGTCGGCGACGCCTGCCAGGGCCTGACTGCCACGGGCAAGCCAGTTCCCGGAACGGCCTGCAACTAACGCATGCAGACATCGCCATCGACATCCCAACGTCATCCCGACGACATCTGACTGTCATCCGGCGGCCGCCATCACACCGCCATCACACCACCATCACGGGCCCGGAGCCATCCGGGCCCCACCTATCGCACCGCCGCCACGATCGACTCCCGCAGCCACTGATGCGCGGGGTCGCGATGAACCCGCTCGTGCCACAACATCGACATCTCGAATCCTGGCACCTCCACGGGCGCATCGACGATCTGCAGCCGGTCGTTGTCCCGCACCAGCCGGGACGGCAGCATCGCGACCAGGTCGGTGCTGGCCAGCACCGATTCGAGGTAGAGGAAGTGCGGCACGGACAGCACGACCCGTCGCGACAGCCCCACCTTGGCCAACGCCTCATCGGTGGCACCGACGAATCCTCCGCCCTCGGGCGACACGATCACATGCTCCAGTGCGCAGAACTGGGCGATGGTCGGCTTGCGCTTCAGGCGTGGGTGCCCACGGCGGCCGGCCAGCACGAAGCGCTCGGTGAACAGCGGACGGAGATGCAGGTTTTCCGGGGCATCGGTGGTGATATGGAACACCAGATCGACATCACCTTGCTCCGCCTGACGCGCAATCCGTGGCGGCGCCAGTTCAATAACCGCCATGCGGGTGCCGGGCGCAGCCTGGCGCAAGCCGGCCAGCGCCGGCAGCAATACGGTTGTTTCGCTGTAGTCGGTGGCGGCAACGCGCCATGTCTGCGTGGCCTCGGCGGGATCGAACGGATGCTCCGGCGAGATGGCCGCCTCCAGCGCGGCCAGCGCCTCGCGCAGCGGTTCGCGCAGTGATTCGGCGCGGGCGGTGGGGCGCATGCCACGTGGCCCGGGCAGCAGAAGCGGATCGTCAAGGATCTCTCGCAGCCTGGCCAGATGCACACTCACCGAGGGCTGGGAGTAGTGCAGCCGCTCGGCCGCACGCGTGACGTTATGCTCGGCCAGCAGCGTGTCGAGTGTGACGAGCAGGTTCAGATCGAGGCGCCTCAGATTAATCATGGCAATACCTGGGATATTAGGAATTCATTTCCAATATAGCTCAGGCGAACCTAATCTTGGTCCTGACCCATCCTCAGTCATCAGGACACCGACATGAACGTACTGCTTGTCTATGCTCACCCCGAACCGAAATCGCTGAATGGCTCACTCAAGGACTTCGCCGTGCAACGGCTGGAGGCAGCAGGGCACCAGGTGCGGGTCTCGGACCTCTATGCCATGCAATGGAAGGCGCCGCTCGATGCCGGCGACTCGCTGGCACCTGCGAATGGCACGCCGTTTCATCCGTCGCTTGCCTCGAAGCACGCATTCGAGAACGGACTGCAAAGTCCCGACATCGCACGCGAGCAGGAAAAGCTGAAGTGGGCCGACGCGGTGATCCTGCAGTTTCCGCTCTGGTGGTTCTCAATGCCCGCCATCCTCAAGGGCTGGATCGAGCGCGTCTATGCCTTTGGCTTCGCCTACGGTGTGGGCGAGCATTCAGATTCGCGCTGGGGCAATCGATATGGCGAGGGCACGCTTGCAGGCAAGCGCGCCATGCTGATGGTGACGACTGGGGGGTGGGAATCCCACTACGATGCGCGCGGGATCAACGGACCGATCGAGGACATCCTGTTCCCGATCCATCACGGCATCCTGTACTACCCGGGATTCGACGTGCTGCCGCCCTTCCTGGTGTTTCGGTCGGGCCGGATCGACGGCGATCGCTATGCCGCGGTGACCGAAGAACTTGGCCAGCGGCTGGACACGCTGTTCACGACGGAACCCATCGCCTTCCGGCCACAGAACGGCGGCCAGTACGAGATTCCGTCGCTGATCCTGCGTTCGGACATCTCACCCGGACAGAACGGATTCGCGGCGCACGTGGCGCTGGAGAACTAGGCCGCTGCGGCAGCCGTGGGCGTGTGGGCAGCCAGTTCGCGGTAATAACGCGTGTGACGATAGAGCCCGTAGAGGCTGGTTGCCGTGAAACCGAGCTGCTGCACGAACAGGCCATAGGTGCCGGTGGCCAGCGCGAAGGCACTCCACACCAGGTTCGAGCAGATGTAGGCAATCCAGCCCCAGCGCGACGCGCGGTTGTGGAGTGCAACAAGGAAGGAGCCGCTCATCGCGAGGGCACAGCCCGACCATTCCAGTCCGTTGAGCAGGTTGGGGATTTGGGCCGCAAGCTCCATCTTTGTCTCCGTTTTGCGTTCATTTTTTGTATGCAAACCGAAGACAATCGTCACTGAGAAATTCTGGCAAGAGGGGCTACCCCGAGGTTTGCCTCGGGGTAGCCCCTCCACCTTTGTGCCGCGCTCAGGCTCGCATCAGGTTGTCCGCCAGCGCCACCGCGGCTTCCTCGCTGGTGCGCTCGAAACGCAGCGGCGTCACCGACACCGCGCCACGCGCCACCACCATCGCCTCCGCATCGTCCACATCGGGCCTCGGGCCGCGCGAGAACTGCAACCAGTGATAGGGGAAGCCGCGCGGGTCCACATGCGCGCGGACGTCGATCGCGTTGATCAGCCCCACGCCCTGCCGCGATACCGTCAGCGGACCGGCCGCATCGGCTTCAACGTCCGGGAAGTTGACGTTCAGGCACGCGTCATCACTCCAGCCCGCCGTCACCAGTCGACGAATCACATCGCCTGCCAGCGCCCGGGACGTCCCCCACTTCACCGCGTTGCGATCCTTGAAAACCTGGCTCAGCGCGATCGAGCGAATGCCCAGCAGCATGCCGGTCATGGCTGCGCCGACGGTGCCAGAGAACACGGTTTCGAGACCGAGATTGCCACCACGATTGATGCCGGACAGCACCAGGTCCGGGGGCGTATCGCGCATCACGTGGCGTACTGCCATCACGACGCAATCTCCCGGCGTACCGCTAATGCCGAAGCGGCGCGGGCCATGCTCGGTGATCCGCAGCGGATCATGCAGGCTGATCGAGTGCGAGGTGCCGCTTTGATCGTGCTCGGGCGCGACGATCCAGACTTCGCGCGCGATAGTGGCGGCGACCTCCGCCAGCACGGCGAGGCCCGGCGCATCGATGCCGTCGTCATTGGTCAGGAGCACGCGTTCGACTACAGGTTCAGACATGGAATAGGCTCAGGTGGTTGGAGAAGGCCCGCCGCGCAGCCCCGAAGCGCCACGCGAAAGCGACCTTTACTTTAGCCGATCCCGCTCCGTTCCCGCTGCCATCGCCCGCCAGGACGCCGGCGGCCTGAGGCGCGTTGGCCTCTGGAGCAAACCCTGGCCACACTCAGCGCGGCAGGCCAACATAGTTTTCCGCGAGCGAACGGCATGCGGCTTCGGAGCCGACCAGGTAATCCAGTTCGGCTTGCTGGATGCGGTGCGCAAACGCGTCGGCGTCTGGGAAGCGGTGCAGCAACGACGTCATCCACCACGAGAAACGCTCCGCCTTCCAGACGCGGCGCAGGCACTTCTCCGAGTACATGTCCAGTTCGTGCGAGTCGTCGTGCTGGTAGTGCGCGATCAGGCCATCGGCCAGGTAGAGCACGTCGCTGGCGGCCAGGTTCAGGCCCTTGGCGCCTGTTGGCGGCACGATGTGCGCCGCATCGCCCGCCAGGAACAGCCGGCCGTAGCGCATCGGCTCGCACACGAAGCTGCGCAGCGGCGCGATGCTCTTTTCGATGCTCGGGCCCGTAACCAGCGCCTCTGCCGCGGCCGGGTCCAGGCGATGGCGCAGTTCGTCCCAGAAGCGGGCATCAGACCAGTCCGCGGGTTTCTCCGTGGACGGTACCTGCACGTAGTAGCGGCTGCGGGTCTTCGACCTCATGCTGCACAGCGCAAATCCGCGCTCGTGGCTAGCGTAGATCAGTTCGTCGGCCACCGGCGGGGTCTCGGAAAGAATGCCGAGCCAACCGAACGGATAGACACGCTCGAAGATGCGCTTCGACGGTTCCGGCACGCTGGCACGGCTGACGCCGTGAAATCCATCGCAACCGGCGATGTAATCGCAGACCACCTCATGCTCGACACCATCCTTGCGATAGCACACACGCGGGCGATTACCGTCGAAATCGTGCAGCGAAACATCTTCCGCCTCATAGACCGTCGGCACGCCCGACGCCTGACGCGCGGCCATCAGGTCTCGCGTGACCTCGGTCTGCCCATAGACGGTAACGTCACTGCCAATCAGCGCATGGAAGTCGATGCGGTGGCGCTCGCCGCCGAACGACAGTTCGATGCCGTGGTGCACCAATCCTTCGTCGCGCAGCCTGCCGTCAACACCAGCACGCTTCAGCGCCTCGACCGTCACGCATTCGAGAATGCCCGCGCGAATGCGGCCGAGAACATACTCTGGGCTGCGTTGCTCGATGACGATGTTGTCAATGCCCGCGACGGTCAGCAACTGCCCAAGCAGCAGCCCGGCAGGACCTGCGCCAATGATGGCGACGCGCGTGGAACGGGAATTGATCGAGCCATTGGGGGCCATGGCGAGTCTCCTGGTTTGTGTGTATTTGTTGGGCCTAACGATAGAGCCTCGCGCGCCCTGCAGGAATGGACAGATCGAACCATCGAAGTGACAATCCGAACATTCAGGGTTCACCCGATATGCCCCCATGAGAACCGTTCCGACCTACTCGCTCTATGGCGTGAATTCCTCAGAGCCCCTGCTGGATCAGCTCCATTTCGAGTCCATCGCCTCGCGCAGCCAGCTCTACGCATGGGAGATCAAGCCACACCGGCACGAACGCTTCCTTCAATTTCTGTACATCCATCGCGGCAGTGGGGAGGCCCTGCTGGAGGGCCGAAAGGAACGACTTGCAAGCGGTTCGCTGATCACGGTGCCACCGCACCACGTGCACGGTTTCGTGTTTGCGCCCGACGTCGACGGCATCATCGTGACGATGACTGACACCTACCTGCGCACGTTGCTGGCCGGCTTGCCGGGAACGGTGCCGCTGTTCGAGCACCCACGGCATGACCGCGTGGCACGACGCCACGCGCTGGCGGGCACGCTGGCGCTGTTCAGGGAGGAGATGGAATCGGTATCGCCGTGGCGCGGCGCATCGCTATCGGCGTTGCTGACGCTGATGCTGGTGGGCATCGCGCGCATCGCAGAGGCGTCGGCCCCGGCGAAGACGCAGGCCGGCAGCCGGCCGGCCCGGCACTTCCGGCAGTTCCAGCAACTGCTGGAGACCGACTATCGCGAACAGAATGACATCGCGTACTACGCCGGGGCGATCGGCGTCACCCCGACGCAGCTCAACCGCATCTGCCGCCAACTGGCCGGGCATAGCGCATTGCAGCTCATTCACGCACGCGTGCTGGCCGAAGCGCAGCGCGACCTGCTCTTCAGCGATCTCGACATCAAGCAGATCGCAATGACACTCGGCTTCTCGGACGCAGGCTACTTCTCGCGCTTCTTTGCGCGGCTGACCGGGCAGACACCCACCGCATTCCGCGAATCGGGCCGCGCCCGCCTGCCAGCGTTCGCGATCAAGGACGCCTTGACCGCGACAGATATGGCAGGCACGGCGGACGCCTGAGCATCAACCGCGTGCGCGATCCACTTCTGCAAACACTTCCTCGGCCATGTGGAATGCCGAGTTGGCCGCCGGCACGCCGCAATAGATCGCGGTCTGCAACAGCACTTCCTTGATCTCGTCGCGAGTGACGCCATTGTTGGCGGCTGCGCGGAGGTGCAGCTTCAGTTCCTCGGAACGGTTCAGCGCCACCATCATCGCGATCGTGATCAGGCTGCGCGAATGACGTGGCAGCCCTTCACGCGTCCAGATCTCGCCCCAGGCATAGCGCGTGATCAGGTTCTGGAATTCCTCGTTCAATGGCGTCAGCCGTTGCAGCGAACGGTCGACGTGCGCGCTGCCAAGCACTTCCCGGCGCACGGCGAGGCCCGCATCGTAGCGCGCCTGATCGTCCGTCACCGGCAGGCGGCCGTTGATGAAGTCAATCAGCGCGGCGGTAAAGCGCCCCGGCTGCTCTCGGTTCGAGAGATGCGCGGCGTGGAGCTCTATATAGATGGCCCCGGGAATGGCTGCGGCCAGTGCCCTGCCCTCGTCCGCCGTGGTTGATGGATCGTCGCTGGCGGCGATCACCAGCACGGGTACCGGAATCGTCTTGACCGCCTCGCGCAGGTCGGCATCGCGCACGGCGGCGCAACTCGCCGCATACCCACGCGGATCGAGCCCCGCCAGCACGGCACGCAGATCATCGAGCGCGCGTCCGGACGTGGCGACGAACGTCGGCGTGAACCAGCGGCCCAGCGATGCATCGACCATGCCGCCCAGGCCATCGCGGATCACCGCGTCGATGCGCGTGTTCCAGGACTCGGCCGTGCCAATCTTCGGCGCGGTATTGGCCAGCACGATCTTCGAGAAGCGTTCTGGCGCATACGCGCCGAGCCACATGCCAGTCAGACCACCCATCGAAAGGCCGCAGAACACGGCCTTGTCGATGTGAAGCGCATCGAGGATGGCCAGCACGTCGCGGCCCAATGTCTCCACCGTCAGCGAAGTCTCGGTGGCAGTGGATCGGCCGTGGCCGCGCACGTCGTAGCGCACCACGCGAAAACGGCCGGCCAGCGCGTCGGCCTGGGGCTGCCACATCGTGTGATCGGTGCCGAGCGAGTTCGAGAAAACGATGACCGGTGCGTCTTCCGGTCCGTCGACGGTGTAAAACAGCCGGGCGCCGGCTTGATCGAGGTAAGGCAAGGGAGTCTCCTGTCAGGCCAGGTCTTGGTTCTCTTAGTTCTGTGGGTTCGCGCGTAGCGCCTGCCATGCGGCAACGGCGGCATCGGCGAAACGTTCGGATTGCCCAGCGTACTGCGCCGGATCGCTCAGGCGGTCGAGCGCGGCGTCGTCGAGCAATCCCGCGTGATTCGGATCTTCGGCCAGCGTGCGGGCCAGCGCGATACGCAGCGTGGTGTCTTCCGCCACCGCGCGGCGCGAAGCCTGCTCCACGAGATGATGAGCCTGCAACCGGCCGATGCGCCGCCCCAGTTCGAGCATGGCTGCCTCACCGAGGATCAGGCCGTGCGTGATATCGAGGTTCGCGCGCATACGGGCTTCATCGACCTGCAGCCCGGACACGACGTCCGCCATCTGGCGCAGCGCGCCTGCCGCCAGCGTGACGATCTGCGGCAGCGTGTCCCATTCGGCCTGCCAGCCACCAAGCGCACGCTCATGTTCCTGCGTCATGCCCGCAAGCATCGTCGCCACCAGCGGTGGCACACGCGTAGCCGCGGTCAGCACCGCCGCGCATCCCACCGGGTTGCGCTTGTGGGGCATCGTGCTCGATCCACCGCGTCCCGGGCCGGATGGCTCGGCTACCTCGCCAACCTCGGTCTGCATCATCAGCGAGACATCGCGCGCCATCTTGCCCAGCGTGCCGGTCAACATACCGAGCGCGGTGGCCACTTCGACCAGACGATCGCGATGCGCGTGCCACGGCAGTGCGGGCACATCAAGTTGGAGTTCGGTGGCGAAGCGGGCCGCCACGGCCGGCGCGTCATCGCCCAGGCTGGCAAGAGTGCCGGCGGCGCCACCGAACTGGATCACGCGGACCTGCGCCCCAACGTGGTCTAGCCGCGTCAGATCGCGACGCAAGGCATCGAGCCAGCCGCCGGCCTTGCAGCCAAACGTGGTGGGCAGCGCGTGTTGCAGCCATGTGCGTGCCACCATTGGCGTGGCGCGATGGGTCGCGGCCAGCATCGCGCAGGCATCGCCCGCACGCAGCAAATCGACGACGATCTCGCGCAGGGCATCGCGCAGTTGCAGCACGAGCGCGGTATCGATGATGTCCTGGCTGGTTGCGCCCCAATGCACGTAGCGGCCAGCGTCGGCGTCGCGCTGGGTGACTGCTGCAGTTAATTGCTTGACGAACGGGATGGCGAGATTGCCGGCGGATACGGCCGCCTGCGCCAGCGCGTCGAGGTCGATCACATCGCCCCTGCCGCAGACTTCAGTAATGACGGCGGCGGCAGCGGCGGGAATCACGCCGCACTGCGCTTCGGCACGCGCGAGCGCGGCCTCGGCATCGAGCATCCGGCGTACGGTGCCAGTATCAGAGAAGACCTCGAGCACGGCGGGACTGCCGAACATCGGGTCGGTCAGGCGAGAAAGCGTGGGCATCGTCGGTGGGGGCAAACCGGTGGTAATGCGCCGATTGTCATGCAAAGCAGGGCGCAGGGGAAACCCCCGCGCCCTGCTTGCAGTGCAAGCAGATCAGATATCGAAGAACACGGTCTCGCCCGCGCCTTGCAGCACGACGTCCCAGCGGTAGCTGTTCTGGCCATTCGGCTGCGCGATCAGCGTGGCGCGACGCTCGGCCGGCACCAGCGCCAGCACGCTGTCGGCGGCATTGGCCGCGGTTTCGTCGGGGAAGTAGATGCGCGAGGCGACGTGCTTGACCAGCCCGCGCATGAACACCGACACCATGATGTGCGGCGCCTGCGGACGGCCTTCCACGTCGGGCACGGCGCCGGGCTTGACGGTAACGAAGCGGAACGACCCGTCGCCCTCGGTCGGCACCCGGCCGAAACCGGTAAAGCCGGGGACCAGCCCAAGCTCGCGCTTGTCTTCCGGATGGCGATAGCGGCCAGCCGGATTGGCTTGCCAGATCTCGACCATGCCATCGGGCACGGGCTCGCCGTTGCCATCGATAACGCGGCCTTCGATCACGATGCGCTGCGCGATCAGGTCGGGCGCGTCGGCGGTCAGGTCGGCGCAGTTCAGGCCGGTCAGGCCGATATGCAGGTAGGGTCCAACGGTCTGGGATGCGGTGGCGTACAGCATGGCCTTACTCCATCGGCGTGGCATCGCGGCCGCGCAGCACGATATCGAAACGGTAGCCGAGCGCGTACTCGGGGGCGGTGTTTTCCCAGTCGAAGGTCGAGATCAACCGATTGCGTGCCTTCTCGTCCGGCACACAGTTGAAGATCGGATCGAACGGCAGCAGCGGATCGCCGGGGAAGTACATCTGCGTGACCAGCCGCGTGGCATACGCGTTGCCGAACAACGAGAAATGGATGTGCTGCGGCCGCCAGGCGTTATGGTGGTTGCGCCACGGATAGGCGCCCGGCTTGATCGTCTTGAACTGGTAGCGGCCGTCGGCATCCGTGATGGTGCGACCCTGGCCCGAGAAGTGCGGGTCGAGCGGCGCATCGTGCTGGTCGCGCTTGTGCACGTAACGGCCGGCGGCGTTGGCTTGCCAGACCTCGATCAGCGCATTCGGCACCGGGCGGCCGTTTTCATCGAGCACGCGGCCTGTCACCAGGATACGTTCGCCGATCGGCTCGCCACCGTTGCCTACGGTCAGGTCGTTATCGCCCTCACGGACAAACTCGGGGCCGAAGGTCGGGCCGGTGACCTCGGAAAGCGATTGCGGCAAGGCGATCAGCGACTGGCTCGGCGAGCGGAGTTGCGTCGAGGCATACGGATCGAAGCGGTACTCGGGCTGGGTGTTCCAGTACGGCCGACGGTACTGGTCCGGGCGGGCGGAGCGTGGGGGCATCGCGCTGTCTCCGTGGGTGTGTTGTGTGAGTGAATGGGCTCGACTGTATTCAACGCCATAAGTCATGTAAATTGAGTTTTTACGCAATTTGAATGATTTTTTGTTATGCATGGTAGCCCGCCGTCACATGAAGCCCGCATCGACACGTTCCGCAGCCGGATCCGGTTACGCCATCTGCACTGCTTCGTCGCCGTGGCGCAAACCCAGCATCTGGGCCGGGCCGGGGAGCGCCTCGGCCTGACACAGCCGGCCGTCTCCAAGACGCTGACCGAACTCGAGGAACTGGTCGGTGCCCGGCTGCTGGTGCGGCAGCGTGCAGGCACGGACCTGACCGCCGCCGGGATGCGCTTTCTGCGCCAGGCGCTGCGCGTGCTCGAGGACCTCGACGCCGTGGCCGACAGCCTGGCCGGCGCTGACGCCGCGCGGCAGGAGCGCATTCGCGTGGGTGCGCTGCCGAGCATCGTCCCGGCTTTGCTGCTCGAGGCGGTGACCGACTTCCGCGCGAATCACCCGGAAGTCGGACTCGCGGTGCAAAGCGGCATGAACCAGACGCTGATCGACCTGCTCAAGGCTGACGTGCTCGATGTGGTGATCGGCCGCATGGACGACCCCGCCGCGATGGAAGGGCTGTGGTTCGAATCCCTCGCAGCCGAACCGCTGGTGCTGGCGGTGCGGGCGGGCCACCCGCTTGCCGGCAATGCTCGTCCGACGATGCGCGACGTGCTGGCCTGGCCGATGGTGGTGCCGGCGGTGGGCTCGATCCCGCGCCACAGCACCGAGAGCCTGCTGGCGCGACACGGGTTCGCCTTGCCGGCCGGCTGCCTGGAAACGGCCGATGGCTACCTGGGCCGGCTCGTGACGCAGCAAGGCGACAGCGTCTGGGCGGCACCGCTTTCGGCCACGCGCCGCGCCGTCGCAGCCGGCGAGCTGGTGTTGCTGTCCTTCGACACGCAAGGCACCGAAGAGCCGATCGGATTGCTCCGCCGGAGCGATCGCACACTCGAACCGGTGGCGGAAGCATTCGCCGATACGATCCGCCGCATCGCAGCCAGCCGATAGCGTTGCCGGCGGCACTCTCTGCCGGCGTGCCCGGCTTTTTTTCCCGGTATTCCGCATTCCCCGCGCGCCCTTTTCCGCAGCGGCATCGCGGCGATGCGCGGATTCCAGTCAGCTGTGTCTTTCGGGTTTACGCCGATATTTCGCGCGCCAAAACGCTGCGTATGATCCGTTCCTATTGAGAACAGTGGTTCGCCTTTAGAACAACAAAGGCGAAACGGCCGCGTCAAACGCCCGTCAGAAATGCGAGAGCGGTCGCCGACAGATCCGAAACGGAGACAATCATGTCCCATGCCCCGCACTCAGCGACCAGTACGCTAGACGTTCAGTCGCTCATCGACAGCCAGCGCTTCTCCGCATATCAATGGCTCATTTTGGTTCTATGTTTCCTTATCGTCGCCGTAGATGGCTTTGACACAGCGGCCATGGGCTACGTTGCGCCGGCCCTGGTACAGGATTGGGGCATCGAGAAATCGTCACTTGGCCCCGTCATGAGCGCCGCGCTGTTCGGCCTGGCCTTCGGCGCGATCTTCGCGGGGCCGATGGCCGACCGGGTCGGCCGCAAGAAGGTGCTGGTGCTGTCCGTGTTCTTCTTCGGTGCCTGCAGTCTTGCCACGGCATTTGCGCCGACGATCTGGTGGCTAACTGTCTTGCGATTCCTGACCGGCCTCGGCCTGGGCGCCGCCATGCCCAACGCGGTAACGCTGATGTCCGAGTACGCGCCAGCGCGCCGCCGCGCGGTACTGGTCAACACGATGTTCTGCGGCTTCCCGCTGGGCTCGGCCGCCGGCGGCTTCTTCGCGGCGGCGATCATCCCGCAGTTCGGCTGGCACAGCGTGCTGGTCTTCGGTGGCGTAGTGCCGCTGGTGCTGGCGGTGGTGCTGGTGACCACGCTGCCGGAGTCGGTCCGCTATATGGTCGTGCGCCAGTACCCCGCCGACCAGATCCGACAGGTGCTGGCGCGCGTGACCGGCGCCCGCATGGATGGCGCAAGCGCCTTCACGATCAGCGAGGCCGCGCCCGCGTCGTCGTCGGCCATCGGCACTGTGCTGGCGCCGCGCTATCGACTGGGCTCGACCATGCTGTGGCTTACCTACTTCATGGGACTGGTGATCTTCTACCTGCTGACGAGCTGGATGCCGACGCTGATGAAAGACGCCGGATTCTCACTGCAGCGTGCGTCCTTCCTGACCGCCCTGTTCCCACTTGGCGGCGGCATCGGCACCATCGCGGCCGGCTGGTTCATGGACCGCTTCAATCCGAACAAGGTCATCGCCATTACCTACGCTCTGACCGGCGTGCTGATCTATGCCGTGGGCCAAGTCGCCAGCCGCGATCAGGTGGTGCTGGGCGTGTTGATCTTCCTGGCCGGCACCGCGATGAATGGGGCGCAGTCGTCGATGCCGTCGCTGGCCGCCGCGTTCTATCCGACGCAAGGCCGCGCCACCGGCGTGGCATGGATGCTCGGCATCGGGCGATTCGGCGGCATTACCGGCGCACTGCTCGGCGCCGAACTGTTGCGCCTGCATCTGGGCTTCGACGTCATCTTCACGCTGCTGGCGATCCCCGCGTTCGCCGCCACTGCCGCGCTGGTCGTCAAGTATGTGGGCGCCCGGGGCGCGGCGCCCGTCGACACAGGCGGGGCCATGGTGTCCGGGCACTAAGACCGGCCGGCGTCGCCGAGGCGCCGGTGAAGTTGCCCCATACGTGCTACCGTTCGGAGGTACCAGTGTCCAGCGCGCGATCTTGGATCAGCAAACCTCCGGAGACAATCTCTTCTTCATCGGCTTCATGGGCGCCGGCAAGACGACGATCGGTCGTGCCGTGGCGCACGAGCTCGGCCGCCCGTTCTTCGACACCGACCACGAGATCGAAACCCGCTGCGGCGTGCGGATCGCCACGATCTTCGAGCTCGAGGGCGAGGAAGGCTTCCGCCAGCGCGAGTCGCGCGTCCTGGATGAACTGACGCAGCGCAGCGGGATCGTGCTGGCCACCGGCGGGGGCGCGGTGCTACGTCCGGAGAACCGCGCCATGCTGCGTGCTCGCGGCCAGGTGGTCTACCTCGACGCCACGCTGCCCGAGATCTGGCGCCGCACGCGGCGCAACCGCAACCGTCCGCTGCTGCAGACCGACAATCCGCGTGCGCGGCTCGAAGCGCTGTTTTGCGAACGCGACCCGCTGTACCGGGAAATTGCCCACATCGTCATGCCAGCCCATGGTGGCAGCATTGCCCAGGCTGTCGCCAATGTCCTGGCACAGTTGGACCTTGCGCCTCCCGATTCCTTCCCCCACGCGTGAAGTGACCACTCATGACCAATAACTCAAGTGAGTTATTGGTCCGCAAGCTACTCTGGATGCACACTTGCCGGGGGTCAGTCGACACGACCCTGAAACGACTTGGCAACTCTTGCTGCCCCGGCGATCCCGCGCGCCGGGGTATTTTCTTTTGCGGCACCGCTTCTGCCGACAAGGGCCGACTCGATTGCCCTGCATCAAACTTCATAGCTCTCGGCACAGACGGACACAACTTTCCGCCCCGCTGTGGTGCACGATGGCGACCTCTTTAACGACTCGGCAAGGAGGTCCACCATGGAGATGACACACCACCCCGACACGCAATGCCCCAACCGGGCGACAGCTGGTCAATGCGCCGTCGAAGCGCAGGACCAGCCCTCGAACCCGGCAGTCACACAATCCAGATCCCTTGCCGCGTTCATCCTGGCAATTCCTCCCGGCGACGCCAGCGATGAACAGGATTTCGCGCGAGTCCAGTGATCGGAGCGACCAAGCATGTATCTGGTCGACACCAACATCATCAGCGAGCAACGCAAGAGTGCCCGGGCGAACCCGGGCGTGCTCGCATTTTTCGAGGATGCCGCCGCCAACGGTCGCGAGATATTTCTCTCGGTCATCACACTTGGAGAACTGCGACGCGGCGTGGAGCTCAAGCGCTTCCGTGGGGACCACAAGCAATGCCAGGTCCTGGATGACTGGGTGCTGGCGGTACACCGGCGCCATACCCACAACATCCTCGGCATCGATGCGCAAATCGTCGAACTCTGGGGCCATCTGAGCGTGCCCGACACGCAAAACTCACTCGATAAACTGATCGCTGCCACAGCGCTGGTGCACGGACTGACAGTCGTAACGCGCAACGTCCGGGACTTCGCGAACACCGGCGTCCGAGTCCTGAACCCCTTCAGCGACGTTCCGTCCGTGCGACGGGTTCTCGCTTTATGCCCACGCTTACTCCGCGGGCGACGCAAGGCGGCACGGTGCTGAGTCAAGGAAGAGGTCGGCCATGAGACTACACTTACAGTTTCAACGCCGTCTTTACCGCTTCCGCTGTGAACTCCACGACTCAACCCTCTCTGCCAGCCTTGACCGACTTCCTGGGCCGTCCGGCGCCGAGCCACGACAATCCGCGAGCGGACCGGCTCGTGAAAGGCAACCCTGATCGCACCACCTGGACGCACTACAGCGCCGCTCAGGGCGACTTCGACTGCGGCATCTGGGCGTGCGAGCCAGGCGCGTGGCGCATCGCCTTCCCCGCTGGCAAGGAAGAGTTCTTCCACGTCATCAGCGGCCGCTTGCGCATTACCAGCCTGGCCGGCGAGGCCCGTGAGTTCGGACCCGGCGACGCCTGTGTGATTCCGGCCGGATTCGAGGGCGTGTTCGAGGTGCTCGAGCCCGTGCGCAAGCATTTCGTCCTTATCGATCGCAACGCCAGTTGATTTCATCCTCAGGAGACTGTGCCATGCCCATCCGTCTATTCGTTCCGACCGTAGCACTGGCAATGCTTGGCACCACCGGCGCGGCACTGGCCGTCAGCCCAAGCTTTGATTGTGGGAACGCCAAAGGGCAGGTGGAGCAATTGATCTGCAAGGACGATACGTTGGCACGACTCGATCGCGAAACCACCCGGCTCTACGGAATGGCGCTCGACGCCCGGTCATTGCCGGCCCCACAGAAGAAAACACTTCTGGCCGAGCAGCGCGGTTGGATCAAAGGCCGCAACGACTGCTGGAAAGCCAGCGATGCCGGGGTCTGCGTCACTGCCAGCTATCTGGAGCGCATCCACGAACTGCGCCACGCTTATGCTGGCGCTCGAACGCAGGACGACAAGGGCATCAGCCGCGGTCCGTTCGATATCCGCTGCCCAGACATCAAAGCCGTGATCGCCGGCACATTCGTGCAGACGGAGCCGGGATTCGCCTATCTGCGCTGGCTCGATCAACAACTGGTACTGACGCAAACGCCTGCAGCCTCAGGCGCGCGATATGCGGCCACGACCGGTAATGGTGAAGCTATGTTCTGGGACAAGGGGCCGGACGCCCAGTTAACGCTGCCCGGCAAAGCGGAGATGAACTGCCGCGTCGACGTAAAAGACTGACGATTGCAGGGACTGCGAATCACCAGCTCCGGTCGGCAGACCCAAGCGGACTCTCGGAGCAATTGCACCCAAGATGTACAACACACTCCGTTCATGACCAGACAATCAGAGACTCCCTGCTCGTACCCTACTCGTACACCATGGTGAAGACCGAGGCTGCATTCGCTCGCCCGCCTCGTACGGGCTCGCCAGTCAGAATATATCGTCCACCAAAGCCGAACCTACTTACACCATCTGGCGCCCGCGCTATCTGAAGCAGCGGCGTCCGCAGTTGCAACGGCACTCCCGCCCAATTCAGCAATTGCACGCCTACACCCGTGGCATTCGATGGGCCGGGTGTGAGGCCAATGATATTGGGACTCCCTGCTAACGTCGTCACTGGATCAAACTGGATAGACGCCCTCGGGCCAGAAACGCAATTCACTTCAATCTGGAACGGTATCGTCGGTCCGTAAGCACCTGCCTGACGCCCGCTGAACCCGTTTGGATAGGCAACCTCTCGCATATTGACGCTTACATTCCGGGAGCCCGCCGCAACCGAGCAGGAACGCGTATTCATTGTTCCTATGATGTTGACTTGCGTGAGAGTCACGGTATTGCTTCCGCCATCGGCCGCGGATACCCGCAACTCTCCGCCAACAAATCGAAGTGCTCCCGCCTGCCAATTTGGCGCTGTCTTGATGACTTCCACGCGTACTCGCAGACCGCCTGTGCCATATGCGGGTCGCATGGTTGGCGGGGAATTCTGCAAGTCTGCGGTGAACGACAGCGGGATAGCGGTCGCCCTGGTGGGTGTGCCGTAATACGAACTCGGATTCCAGATATAGATCCGCACGCCAACGCCCGCCAAATTCGTGGGATAAACATCATTCCAATACCCTTGCACCGGGGTGCCTGGCATCGAGAAATAGACTTTTGTCTTGACCCGGAGATATCCGATAGGGCTTAGATTTCCAGCCGGAAGATTTTGGCACCAGCCCGCATTATGACCGCCGTAGGCTTCCCAGGCGCCAGACACGGTGTAAATCACCGATCCAACTGGCATACGGTTGGCGCTAGCTTCAGAAACAGTGCCAAGATTGATATTCATAGTGGCCGTTGGTGACTCCGAGGTGCACCAGGAGGCCATGGCGGGAGACCAGCCCAAAAACAGCAGCACTGATGCCAGCCAACAGTTTTTCCAATTTGAGGCGAGTATTTTCATCAGCGCAACCCCGAACATTCCGAATGAATAACGTATGTCTGCATACGTTAAGGCTGCACAGGGTGCCACAAGGACCCGTCCCCCTCCATCGCCGTTGTCCGAATATTCGACTTACACCCACAAGCGGCACGCATCACGCGCGAACGATACGAGCCGCCCTACCTTGCGGCGCTCGGGGCAAGAGAATGCTTCAAGTCGGGGGACAACTTGAAGCAGGGGAAGCGTGGCTAAAGGGAGTCACTTCTCGAGCGAGTAATGACCACGCCATTCGGTGCGGACAGGTCGGAGATTAAGATGGCCCCTGACGCAACAACATAGAAAACATTCGACCCCGGGCGACAAGTCCATCCTGGAGCGTCGCATCTATCCGGGCAGAAGCGCCTCAGGCCACCTGGCCACCCTCCCCGGCTGCAAGCGCCACCGCTGCCATGGCATGTAGCTCGGTGGTATCGAATGTCGGCAATGCCGAATCCTCGGGCTTGATCAGCAACGTGATTTCCGTGCAGCCGAGAATCACGCCCTGCGCACCACCGGCCTTCAGCGATTCAATGATGCGCTGATAGACTGCGCGCGATTCACGCCGCACGACGCCATGACAAAGCTCGTCGTAGATGATGTCGTGCACAAGCGTGCGGTCATCCTGATCCGGTATCACGACCTGGATACCATGGCGCTGCTCCATTCGGGTGCGATAAAAATCCTGCTCCATGGTGAATCGCGTGCCGAGCAGGCCGACCCGTTCGATACCGGCACGGCGCAGCGCGTCCGCGGTCGGGTCGACGATATGCAGGAAGGGCACGTCGAGCACCGCTTCGATAGCTGGCGCCAGCTTGTGCATCGTGTTCGTGCAAAGCACGACAAAATCGGCGCCGCCGGCTTCGACCTGGCGTGCCGCCTGCTGCATCTGGCTTCCCAGGTCCTCCCATCGCTCCGCATGTTGTAACGTCTTGATCTCTTCAAAGCAGACAGTAACCATGACGCTACGGGCATTCCTGTGTCCGCCCAGGCGGGTCTTCATCCCCTGGTTGATCAGTCGGTAGTACTCGGCCGACGACTCCCAGCTCATGCCGCCAATCAGTCCTATTGTTTTCATCCTGCGCATCCCCTTTGCTTTCATCTCCGCTCAAGCATGGACAAATCGCCCCCGATTGCCGCGGAGAAACCTCTGCATTTTCGCCGAGAAACTTCGGATCGAATGGCGTTGCCTCTGCCACTATGGCCTGTCCTTTCTCATAAAGCTCCGTAGAATTCAAGTACTTCGCTCTCCACCTGCCATCGCAGAAAGCCCCATGCCCGCCCAATTCGAAGCCCTGCGAGTCCTGATCGTCGAAGACCATCCGTTCCAGCGTGCGGTAGCCGGTCACTTGCTCCACCGTCTGGGTGCCATGAATACCCATGCAGCGGCAGACGGACGCGAGGCGGAACAGGCCTTGCGCGAACAGGCGTTCGACCTGGTCCTCTGCGACATTGATATGCCCAACTGCAACGGACCGGAACTGATGGCGCGGCTGACCCGCGATCGGGAGCACGCGTTCTTTGGCAAGCCACCTACTTGGGCATGGACCAGCAGTCTGGCGCCAGACATCCTTGATTCGCATCGCGCCTTCGCCAGCGAGCACATTTTCCCGCGCGTGTACGCGCTGGCCAAGCCGCTGAATTTGATAACGCTTCAGGCCATTCTGGAAGAGGTCGCAGCCAGCAAGAGCGTGCTGAACATTGCGAACCACAACGGGCCAACCGACGACGAGTTGCGTGATCTGACCAGCCACCCGGACGCGCTCGTCTTCATGCTCCAGCCACAGTTTCACATTGCGACCGATCGCCTTGCTGGCGCGGAAGCGCTTTGCCGCTGGCAGCATCCGAGACTGGGCCTGATACCGCCCACGCTCTTCATCCCCCGGCTCGAGGCGCTGGACGCCGCCGATGTGATCTTCCTCACCGCGATCGACCGATGCCTTGCGGCTCTGATTCTTCTGGGCAAGGCCGGCATTGCAGTGCCAATCAGTGTCAATGCGTCGGCACAGACACTCTGTCGCCCTGGGCTCGTGGAGCGGCTCGAAAGCGTGGTCGCCGCAAGCGGCGTGCCGCGCGCACTGCTGACGCTCGAATTGACCGAGGAGCCCTCCGTTCGGGATCCTTTCGCGCTCGGCATCGCGCTCAACCGCCTGCGGCTGCTCGGCTACCGCATTGCTATCGACGACTTCGGTATCGGCATTGCCACACTGAAACTGCTGGCGGACCTTCCGTTCACGCAGATGAAGGTGGACAAGTCATTTGTCAGCCAGATGCTGGCCGGAAACCAGCGCGCCACGATTTGCCGCAGCATCATTCGGTTGGCCAAGGATCTCGGCATGGAGTGCGTAGCCGAAGGCGTGGAAACGCCTGCGCAGTGCGTGGCGCTTCACGCCCTCGGGTGCGATATCGGCCAGGGGTATCTGTGGGCACCGCCCGAGCCCATCGACGTGTTCCTCAATGCCGCGCCTGGCCGTTGCGGACAGGAATGATTGCCGCGCGCTGGCGCGCCCTCCCGCCACCCTGAAGCACCGGCCTTGATAGCACCCGAGAGCGCTTTAACCATCTTTTCTCGATTCACCTCCTGTGCCCCCAGGCGCAGCCAGACACTCGGCGTGGTAGCTACGCCACTCCGAGCATTGCATGACATCGCGGCAATCCATACAATAACGATTCTCATTTACAAACAATCTAACCTCCGCCGGCCCATCGGGCGACAAGGAATGGACGATGGCCGCCGACGCTGGCCCACATCACGATATCCAAGCGCTCTACAGCGGCCACCACCGCTGGCTGCTCGGCTGGCTGCATCGGAAGATCGGCTGCTGGCACCGCTCCGCCGATCTCGCGCACGACACCTTCATGCGTCTGCTGGCGCGTGAGGAGGCCCTGGCGATCGCCGAACCCCGCGCGTTCCTGACGACCGTCGCCCAACGGGTGCTGGCCAACCAGTGGCGACGCGAGAAGCTCGAGCAGGCGTATCTGGAGGCCCTCGCCAGCCGGCCGGCCGCACTGGCTCCTTCCGAGGAAGAACGCGCGATCCTGCTGGAAACCCTCAACGACATCGCTGAACGGCTCGACGGATTGCCTGTGGTAATCAAGCGCGCGTTCCTGATGGCGCAGCTCGAAGGTCAGAGCCAGGCCGATATTGCTTCCGCCTTGCGAATCTCGGTGACGACGGTCAAGCGCTATCTGGTTCGCGCCGGCACGCAGTGCTACTTCGCGATGTCCCTCGCATGAGCGCGCAAGATCTGGGGATACCACCGCACGTGGCACGCGCCGCAGTGGAATGGCTGGTAACGCTGCAAGGCGGTGAAACGGATGAGGCATCCCACGCCGCGTGGCGCCATTGGCTCTCTCAGCATCCCGACCACGCGCGCGCCTGGGCACGAATCGAGGCAGTGAATGCGCGGCTGCGCGACGTCGCATCGCCACTGACCACGGCCGTCGCGCACGCGGCGCTGACTCCGCCGCGCTCCGCGAGTCGCCGCCGGGCCGTCCAGGCGCTGGTGGTTGCCTTCACCGGCGGCGTGGCAGCATGGGCTGCGCGAGATCACGCGCCATTGCAGGACTGGCTGGCCGATGTACGTACAGCCGTGGGTGAGCAACGTCTTCTGTCGCTCGCGGACGGCACGCAGATCAGACTCAATACCGATACCGTCATCGATATCGCCTTCACGGCCACCGAGCGGCGCGTTGTCTTGCGACGTGGTGAGATCCATGTTCAGACAGCCCCGGATCGACACTGGCCAACGCGCCCATTCATCGTCGCAACCGCCTCGGCCACGCTACGCCCAATGGGCACCCGGTTCGCGGTGCGCGTATCGGGTGACGCCGGCTGGATCGGCGTCACCGAAGGCGCCGTCGCGGTTCAGCCACTGGCGGACCCTACGGGCGGACGCATCATCGCCGCGGGCAAGCAGGCACGATTCACCCCGGCAAGCGTCGGTACACCCACGCCGCTGCCCGACAGCGATACCGTCTGGACCGACGGCATGATCGTTGCCACGGACATGCGCCTGGCGGATTTCCTCGCTGAGGTCGACCGTTACCGACCCGGGCGGCTGCGCTGCGCGCCGGACGTGGCGGATCTGCGCGTGTCCGGCACCTTTCCGATAGCGGATACCGATCGCATCCTCGATGCCCTTCGCATCGCCCTGCCCGTGCGCATCCATTTCCTGACGCGCTACTGGACAACGGTATTTCCCGCATGACTTTTCGTTTTTTTCTGCCGAAGGGTGGTCTGTTCTGGATTCTCGCGTGACATAGGAGATGAGTCCTACTTTCACGCCTCTCCCGCAGTCGAATCCATGCCATCCCGAATCCTGGCGCTGCCGCGCCGCCGCTCCACCGCTGTTCTGAAACACACGCTCCTGCTGGCCGCCCTGTACGGCGCCGGCGCCCTGTCGGCCATCGATGTCATGGCGCAAGGCACACCCGCGCAGGCGACGTCGCCGCTTCGCACCTATGACATTCCTGCCGGGCCGTTGCAGGCCACGCTGAATCGCTTTGGCCGCGAAGCCGGCATCCTGCTGGCATTCACGCCCGAACAGGCCGCCAACCACCAGAGTCCAGGCCTCCGCGGCCAGTACAGTGTGCGCGACGGACTCGATACGATTCTGCAAGGCACCGGCCTCGCCGCATCGCCACAGGCCAACGGAAACTACGTGCTGGCACGCAAGGTCACCCAGGCCGAGGGCCAGCCCGCCACCGATGGCCACGTGGCCGCGCTGCCGGCTGTCACGGTCAGTGCCGACGCCGAGAGCTATCGCGCGCCGCCCACCACATCGGTGCTTCGGTCGGACGTACCGTTGCTGGATACCCCGCAGGCCGTCAATGTCGTGCCGGCGCAGGTCATGGCCGACCAACGGCCACGCAACCTCGACGACGCCGTCAACAACATCAGCGGCATCACGCAGGGCAACACGCTGGCCGGCACGATGGACGCCGTCATGAAGCGCGGCTTTGGCGACAACCGCGACGGCTCCATCATGCGCAATGGCATGCCGCTGATACAAGGCCGCAGTCTCAACGCCAATGCCGATAGCGTCGAGGTACTCAAGGGACCCGCGTCACTGCTCTACGGCATCATGGATCCGGGCGGCGTGATCAACATCGTCAGCAAACGCCCGTCGCTGCAGCGTTCCACCTCGCTTTCGCTGTTGGGCACCACCTACGGGCATGGCAAGAACGGCGCAGGCGGCACGATCGACACCACGGGCGGCATTGGCACCACCGGACTGGCCTACCGGCTGGTGGCCGACTACGTCGACGAATCGTACTGGCGCAATTTCGGCGAGCACCGCGAGACGTTGATCGCGCCTTCGATAGCCTGGTATGGCCAGGATACCCAGGTCAATCTGTCGTACGAGTACCGCAAGTTCCTCTATCCATTCGATCGCGGCACGGCACTTGATCCGCGCACGATGGAGCCGCTACCGATTCCAAGTCGCCGGCGCATCGACGATCCGCTCAATGAAATGCATGGCGAATCGCACCTCGCACAACTGACCATCGACCATCAGTTCAATACGGACTGGCGGGCTCATTTCGGCTATAGCTACAACCGCGAAGGCTATGACGCCGGACAGTTGCGCAATACCGGGCTGAACCCCGTCACCGGCGCCGTCACTCGCCGCAACGATGGCACGGAAGGCGCCTTGAGCACCGACAGCTACGGCGTGGCGTACGTCAGCGGCAATTTCCGCGTCGCCGGCTTGCGCAATGAACTGCAGGTGGGCATGGACAGCGAATACCGTCGCATCTATCGACAGAACATGTTGCGCCAGAAGGCTACCGCACCATTCAACTTCTGGAACCCGGTCTACGGCCGCGAGACGCCATCCACCACGATCTCGGCGAGCGATAGCGACCAGACCGACACCCTGCACGCCACGTCGCTGTTCTTCCAGGACAGCCTGTACCTGACGGACAAATGGATCCTGGTCGGCGGCGCACGCTACCTGAGCTACAGCCAGGTAGCCGGACGTGGCCGACCGTTCGTCACGAACACGGATATCTCGGACCAGAAGTGGCTGCCGCGCGCCGGCATCGTCTACAAATGGACGCCGGCGCTTTCCCTCTACGGTAGCTATACCCAATCGCTGAAGCCGAATTCGACGATCGCACCGCTCAGCGGCGGCGCGGTGATCGACGCGTCGATCGCCCCGGAACAGGCCCAATCCTGGGAACTCGGTGGCAAGGTCGATCTGGCCAGCGGAGTGAGCGGCACGCTGGCGCTGTTCAACATCGACAAGCGCAACGTGCTCGTCTCGCAGTTCAACCCGACCACCGGACTGACCGACTGGCGCACATCGGGGCGCGCACGATCGAGCGGCGTGGAACTCGACGTAACCGGCCAGATCGGCCGGCGCTGGAACGTAATCGCCAGCTACGCCTATATCGACGCCAAGACCACTGAAGACCCCAAGTACGCCGGCAACCGGCTCTGGAACGTTGCACAGCACACGGCTGCGTTGTCGGCGGTCTACGACTTCGGCGAGATATTCGGGGGTGACCGCCTCCGGCTCGGCGGTGGCGCGCACTACGTCGGCAATCGTCCCGGCGATTCGGCCAACAGTTTCTGGCTGCCAGCCTATACGGTGTTCGATGCCTTCGCCACCTACGAAACGCGCGTCAGCGGGCAAAAGATGCGTATGCAGCTCAACGTCAAGAACCTGTTCAACCGCGTGTACTACCCATCGGCGGTCAACCAGTATGCGGTCGCCGTTGGCGACCCACGTCAGGTCACGTTGCTGACCACTTTCGAGTTCTAAGGATTCACGATGCCAGTTTCCCTGCTCCGCCGCGCGCTGACGATCGGCGTCATGCTCGCCACCTGCGGCATGACGTCCAACACCCTTGCGACCACCGCGTCGCGCGGCACCGTCGCGCTGGTCATGCAAACCGATGGGCCGAATGCCGACGTCGATAAGAGTATCCGCATCCACCTGGAAGGACGCGGATTCACCGTCAGGATGCTGTACCAGGACACCCCGGCATCGAACGCAGGTGACGTCCGCCTCGTGATCCTGTCGTCGACGATCTCCGCGAAGCAGGTCGGCGCGGGCTGGCGCGAATTGGCGGTACCGCTGCTGACATGGGAGAACGACTTGCTGGACGATCTGGCCATGACAGGCAAGCGTCTGGACACCGACTACGGCGAATCCCGGCGCGAGCGCTTCGTGTGGCTGGTCAACGCCCCGCACCCGGTCGCGGCAGGGCTGCCGGCTGGCGCCACGAACGTGTATCGGAAACAGGCGGCGATGAATTGGGGCAAGCCCGGACTCGGCGCCAGCATCATCGCCACGCTCTACGGGCAGCCCGAGAAGGCGGTGATCTTCACCTACGAGAAAGGGGCAACGATGGACTACGAGTCGCTCGCGCCCGCCCGTCGCGTGATGTTCTTCCTCGGCAACGATACGTTCACGAACCTGTCCGGCGCGGGCATCAAGCTATTCGATGCTGCGATCGACTGGGCCACGGGAGACAGGTAGCGCGGCCCGACAAGGCTGACAGGCCGCTGCCGGCGCTACAATGCGCGCTCGACCATTCCCGGAGATCGCCATCATGTTGCCGGACAGCGAATCCCTACTCCTGCTCGTGACACGCGAAATGCCATTCGGCAAGCACAAGGGCACGCTGATCGCCGACCTGCCGGGCAACTACCTGAACTGGTTCGCCCGGGAGGGCTTTCCTCCGGGTGAAATCGGCCGTCTGCTGGCGCTGATGCATGAGCTCGACCACAACGGCCTGGCCCATCTGCTCAAACCTTTGCGGGCACAGACGGGCCGCCGCTGACACCGGCTACGGCTAGCGCACCGTCTGTCCCGACACCACCTGGTTCACCGTGTCGGGTGGAATCTGGTAGCTCCAGGTCTCGCTAAGCACCTTGCCGTTCGATACCAGCGCCTCGCGCATTTCCACCACCTTCTTCGGGTCCTTGACCTTGATGCGCAACGTCACACGATAGCCCTTGGTCACCGGATTCGGCTGGATCACGTTCTCAATCACCTCCGCGTTGTCGCTGACGCTGAACGACGGCTGCACCGGCGTGTTCGGCGGCAGATTCGCCAGCACCGGGCCTTCGAAGTCGATCACGAATCCAAGGCTGCCGTCGAGATGGCGAATCAGATTGGCCTGCGTAATCTCGCCCGCAGTCCGCATCGTCTGCTTGACCCATGCAAGGTCCTTCGCGAAGATCGCGCGCTCGTCCATGGTCCAGTGCATCGTGTAGTCGGCGCGAATCGGCTGCCCCTTTGGCGGCAACTGGTCCGGCGTCCAGAACGCGACGATGTTGTCGTTGGTCTCGTCGGGCGTGGGAATCTCCACCAGTTCGACCTTGCCCTTGCCCCAGTCACCCTGCGGCTCGATCCACGCGCTCGGGCGCAGATCGTAGCGGTCCTTCAGGTCTTCATAGGCAGAGAACTCCCGCCCGCGCTGCAACAGGCCAAAGCCGCGCGGGTTGTTGACTGCGAATGTGCTCAGCGCCACGTGCTTCGGGTTGTTCAGCGGACGCCAAAGCCATTCCCCGTCGCCGGTGTGGATGGCCAGGCCATTCGAATCGTGCAACGCCGGGCGGAAATTGTTGGCGTCACGCTGCTGGTTCGGGCCGAACAGGAACATGCTGGTCAGCGGGGCGATGCCAACCTTCGTCACCGGGCCACGCATGAAGACGCGTGCCTGCACCTTGAGCGTCGCGTCCTCGGCCGGATGGAGTTCGAAGCGATAGGCGCCCGTGGCGCTCTTCGAATCGAGCAGCGCATAGAACACGACGCGCTTGTCCTGCGGGTTCGGCCGCTCGATCCAGAACTCGCGGAAGGCCGGGAATTCCTCTGGCTCGGACAGACCCGTATTGATGGCCAGGCCACGGCTCGACAGGCCATAGACCTGCCCCTTGCCGATCACTCGGAAATAGCTGGCGCCAAGCACGCTCATGACTTCATCGAGCTTGTCGGGCCGGTTGACCGGATACAGCACGCGGAAGCCGGCATAGCCCAGCTTGTTCGTCGCCGCGCGGTCCAACTTCAGATCGCCGAAGTCGAAGCGGTTTGCGTCGTAGCGAATCTCCTGGACCTTGCCGCCGACGATTTCGCTGATGCGGACCGGCGAGCTGAATTGCATGCCCTGGTGATAGAAGCCCAGGCGGAACGGTGTGCCCTGGTCGTTCCAGGCCAGATGATCCAGCTTCGGCTGGATCTTGATGTAATCGGCGAACTGCATCTGGGCGAACACCGGCGGCAGGTTGCTGACCGGCGCCGCATAGGGCTGCTCCGCCAGTTTCTTGGCACGCGCGGTCACGTCGTCGAGCGAAAAGGCATGGGCGGCCGGCGACACGCCGACAAGACACCCGGCAAACGCAAGCCCCGGCAAGAGAAGTTTCATCCTGTTACGCAAAGACGCGGCAAAGACGGCAAGAACCACAAAACCCTCCAGGTACAGACATCGATCAAAGGCCACAAGATTGCCAGTGTATGGCGTATAAGGCTGTAGACTTGCGGCGCAGTTCACAAAAATAACCCATTTCGCCTGACTAGCCTGTCAGACACATGGCGACAGCCGGGTCATCCTCCGTGCCGCATCATTGCCGGACGAGGCTACGGCAATCCGCCCATCAGAGACAAAAGCAACATGCGAATGCTTTCCACGCTGGCCCTCGCGGCTGGCCTTGCCTGCGCGCCCTTGATTGCGCCAACCTCCGTATCGTCAGCCTACGCGGCGGACGTCCAAGCCACCGGCAAGTCCGACAAGCAGGCGCTCATCGCCGATCTGATCGGCCGGATGACGCTCGACGAGAAGATCGGCCAGCTCCGCCTGATCAGCATCGGGCCCGAGATGCCGCAGCCGCAGCTCATCAAGGAGATCGCGGCAGGCCGCGTGGGCGGCACGTTCAACTCCATCACGCAAGCGGAGAACCGTCCGCTGCAGCATGCGGCTGTCATGCAGAGCCGGCTGAAGATTCCGATGTTCTTCGCCTACGATGTGGTCCACGGTCATCGCACCGTGTTCCCGATCAGCCTTGGCCTGGCATCGAGTTGGGACATGGGTCTGGTGGAAAAGACCGCGCGGATTTCAGCCGTGGAAGCCGCTGCAGATGGCATCGACGCCACCTTTGCGCCGATGGTCGACATCTCGCGCGATCCGCGCTGGGGCCGCACCTCCGAAGGATTCGGAGAGGACCCGTATCTGGTATCGCAATGCGCGCGCGCAAGCGTCAAGGGCTTCCAGGGCGCGTCCCCGGCCAATGCCGACAGCCTGATGGCCTTCGTCAAGCATTTCGCGCTGTACGGCGCGGTAGAGGGAGGGCGTGACTACAACACCGTGGACATGAGCCTGCAGCGCATGTACCAGGACTACCTGCCGCCCTACCGCGCCGGTCTGGACGCGGGTGCCGGCGGCGTGATGATCGCGCTGAATTCGATCAACGGCCAACCCGCCACGTCCAACAGATGGCTGCTGCGCGACCTGCTGCGCAAGGAATGGGGCTTCAAGGGCGTCACGGTCAGCGACCACGGCGCGATCGACGAACTGCTGCGCCACGGCGTAGCCAGCAACGGCCGCGAGGCGGCTAAGCTGGCCATCGAAGCCGGTGTCGACATCAGCATGGCGGACACGCGCTATCTGGAACAACTGCCGACCCTCGTGAAATCGGGCGCCGTGCCGATAGCGCTGATCGACGATGCCGTACGCGAGGTGCTTGGCGCGAAATACGACATGGGCCTGTTCGCCGACCCGTTCCGCCGTATCGGCGTCGCGGCGCAGGACCCGGCCGATGTCGACGCGGAGAACCGCCTGCACCGTGCCGAAGCACGCGAGGCCGCCCGCAAGTCGATCGTGCTGCTGGAAAACCGCAACCAGACGCTGCCGCTGCGCAAGTCTGGCAAGGTGGCCGTGATCGGCCCGCTGGCCGACGCGCAGATCGACATCCTGGGTAGCTGGTCCGCTGCGGGCAAGCCTCGTCAATCCGTCTCGCTGCTGCAGGGTATGCGCGACGCGCTGGCCGGCAAGGGCGAGGTGATCTACGCGCGCGGCGCCAACGTGACCGACGACGCCCGCGTGGTCGGCTATCTGAACTTCCTGAACTGGGACAGCCCCGAGGTGGTGCAGGACAAGCGCTCGCCGGGAGAGATGATCGACGAGGCGGTACGCGCGGCACGCGATGCCGACGCGATCGTCGTGGCCGTGGGCGAGTCGCGCGGCATGTCTCATGAAGCCTCGAGCCGCACGAGCCTGTCGCTGCCGGGCAGCCAGGGGGCACTGCTCAAGGCACTGAAGACCACTGGCAAGCCGCTGGTGGTGGTGCTGATGAACGGCCGCCCCCTGACGGTCAATTGGGAGAAGGACAATGCTGACGCGATGCTAGAGACCTGGTACGCCGGTACCGAAGGCGGCCACGCGATCGCGGACGTGCTGTTCGGGGACGAGAATCCGTCGGGCAAGCTGCCGGTCTCGTTCCCGCGCTCGATCGGCCAGATTCCGACGTATTACAACCACCTGCGCATTGGCCGGCCGTTCACGCCAGGCAAGCCGGCCAACTACACATCGCAGTACTTCGAGGAAGAATCCGGCCCGCTCTACCCGTTCGGCTACGGCCTGAGCTACACCACGTTCAGCGTGTCCGATATCCGGCTGTCGAGCCCGAAACTGGCCCGCAACGGGACGATCAACGCCAGCGTGACCGTGAAGAACACCGGCAAGCACGCGGGGGAAACGGTAGTGCAGTTCTACGTGCAGGACGTGACCGCATCGGTCGTGCGTCCGGTCAAGGAACTCAAGGGATTCCGCAAGGTGATGCTCGCGCCCGGCGAATCGCGCGCGATCGAATTCCCCGTCACCGAGGACACGCTCAAGTTCTATAACGCGCGCCTTGAGTACGTGGCCGAACCGGGCGATTTCAATCTTCAGATCGGCCTGGATTCGGCTTCGGTGCGCGAGGCGCGATTCACGCTGGAGTGAGGCGCGTCAGCGGTTGCCGTCGAGCAGGTCGTTGAGGATCTCGTCGAAGGCGGCCTGAGCGTCTTCAAGACCCTGCAGGGCTGCGTCGAAGGTTTGCAGCGCAAGCTTCGACGGCTTGCCGGCGCCCTGCGGGGGATACTGGCTCAGCAGGGCGGTAAACGCCACCTGGACCTGGCGCGTGGCATTGACCACACGCTCCATGGCTTGCGCTTCTTCGGCGCGCTTCTGTTCGTCGTTCATGCGCAACAGCCCTCCTGGGCCTGGATTCGATATGCGGCATATCGTACAAGAACTCGCGGGCACCCGGCCCGGTCCAACGCCGCGTTACCCATTTTTCGGTTAGGCTGGGCAAGATCGTTCGCCCGTGACCAACCCTTCGCCCCCATGTTTTCACTCCTGCGCAGAACGCTGGCCGCCACGCTCGTGACCGCCGGAGGCTTCGTCTGCTACTGGACCTACCTGACCATCAACCAGGAACGGCTGCTCTTCGATGCACGCCGGCGCCCGCCGCGCGATCTGCCGGATGGCATCGTCGGCTACTCGCATGCCGTGCCGGGCGGCCAGTTTCGCGGCTACTGCTACCACGCGGACCACGAGGGCGTGGGCGACCTGTTGTTCTATCTGCCGGGACGGGGCGAGGATGTGCTGGAAACGCTTCAGTTCGTGAAGTGGCTGCCGCACGGAATGGGCTTCGCGACATTCGACTATCGCGGAATCGGTCACTCGGACGGAATGCCTTCCGAGGCGGCTGCCGTTGCCGATGCCAGCCAGTTCCTGCTGCATCTTCGCCGGGCCTTCCCCGGCGTGCGGGTGCATGTGGTGGGCCGCTCCCTCGGCACCGGCGTGGCAATCCAGCTTGCCGACCTGCAGGATTTCGAAAGCCTGCAACTGATCACGCCGTACGATTCCCTGCTCGAGATCGTGCGAAAGCGTTTTCCGCTGGTGCCCCTGCGTCAGTTGATGCGGCATCACTTCGATTCGATCTCGCATTGCAAGAAGGTGGTCCAGAGCACCAAGGTCCTTCTGGCCGAGAGCGACGACGTCGTGCCCCACGAATGCTCTGAACGGCTGATGGCGGCCTGGCCTGGCCCGGTCGCGCTGCAGATGATTTCGGGGGTCGATCACTACACGATCATCGAGCGTTGGGAGACATGGCACGCGCTGTGCGAATTCGCGCGGGAAGTGCCGCATCAGCCGCCAGACCGCACCCAACAGCGTCCTCCCTCCGACCATACCGAATCCGGTGTGCCTTTGCCGCTCCCCGCAGCACGGTAGAATGCGCGCCATGAAAAAGATTGCAGTCAAGGCTGCCGGCGTCGTCGCGGCGCTGGGAGCCGCCGGCGTCCTGCTCGTCGGCTTTGCCGCGGTAGTCAGCCTGCGGCAACTTCCCTCGGTCGACGCATTGCGCGACTATCGTCCCCAGGTACCGCTGCGCGTGTTCACCAGCGACGATGTTCTCATTGGCGAGTTTGGCGCCGAGCATCGGGAGTTCATCCCGTTCGAGAAAATGCCGAAGCTGATGACCGAGGCACTACTCGCGGCCGAGGACGACCAGTTCTACAACCATGCCGGTGTGGACATCCCCGGCCTGGTCCGCGCGGCACTGGCAGACCTCGGCGAGGGCTACGCGCAGGGCGCATCCACCATCACGATGCAGGTGGCGCGCAACTTCTACCTGTCCCGCGAGAAGACGCTGGCCCGCAAATGGTACGAAGTCCTGCTGGCATGGCAGATCGACCGCACGCTGCCCAAGGACCGAGTCCTTGAGCTCTACATGAACCAGGTCTACCTGGGCGAACACGCCTACGGCTTCGGCAGCGCCGCGCAGACGTACTTCGGCAAGCCGCTCGCGTCGCTCTCTCTGGCGGAGACCGCGATGCTGGCGGGGCTGCCCAAGGCACCCTCGACGATGAATCCGCAGGTGAACTACCCGCGCGCCAAACGTCGCCAGGAGTACGTGCTCGGCCGGATGCTGGCGCTGGGCATGATCACGCAGGACCAGTATCGCGAGGCGCGCCGCGCGCAACTCGTGGTGAGCCGCGACGCCAACGGCAGCTTCAGCGGGCACGCGGAGTACGTGGCCGAACTGGCGCGGCAGTTGGCGTTCGACCGCTTCGGCGACGAAGCCTATACGCGCGGCATCAATGTCTACACCACGGTGTCGTCGGTGCGCCAGACATTGGCGTACGACGCCGTGCAGGCCGGACTGGCCAGTTACGGCAAGCGGCACGGTTCGGCGAAGGCACAGGTCGCGCTGCCCCAGGCAGCGCTGGTTTCGCTCGATGCGAGCACCGGCGCGATCGAAGCCATGGTGGGCGGCGCCAGTTTCGATACGAGCCGATTCAACCATGCCACGCAAGCACAGCGCCAGCCGGGATCCACGTTCAAACCGTTCATCTATTCGGCCGCGCTGGAGCGCGGCATTTCGCCCGGCACGCTGATCAACGACGCGCCGCTCGACGACCCGCGCTGGCAACCGTCGAACGATGACAATCGCTTCGTCGGTCCGATCACGGTACGTCAGGCGCTGGCGGAATCGCGCAACCTTCCCGCTATCCGCACGCTGCGCGCCATCGGCATCCCCTACGCGATCGACTTCGCTGGCAAGTTCGGCTTCTCCACCAAGCGGCTGCCGCCGTATCTGCCGCTTGCGCTGGGCACGGGCACCACGTCGCCACTGCGACTGGCGGCCGCCTATGGTGTGTTCGCCAACCAGGGCCACCGCATCGAACCCTATCTGATAGAAAAGATCACAGATGGCGACGGAAACGTGCTGTTTGCCGCGCAGAACGCAGCGGAGGTGACGCGCGTGATCTCCGAGCGCAATGCGTTCGTGATGAACAGCCTGCTGCAAAGCGTGGTGGACGAGGGTACCGGTACCGGCGTGAAACGCTATCTGCGCCGGGACGATGTGGCCGGCAAGACCGGCACCACCAACGATTCGGTCGACGGCTGGTTTGCCGGCTACGCGGGTGATGTGGTAACCGTGACGTGGATGGGCTTTGATGACAATCGCAGCCTGGGCCGGCACGAGTTCGGTGCGACCACCGCGCTGCCCATCTGGGCTGCCTACATGGAAGGACGCCTGGCCGGCGCGCCAGAAGCCAGCTTCCCGACGCCACCGCAGCTTGCCCGCCTCAACGACGACTGGGCCTACGCGGAGAACGCGGACGGATCCCACGGCATTGCATCGATTGGATTCCCGCCGCCGACTGTCACGCCGGACGTACCTGCCGACGGCAACCCTCCCGGCGCACCGACAGCCGCGGCGCCGACCCCTGCAGCGCTTGAGGTATCGCCGCAGGTATCGGTCCAACGTCCTACCGCTACCGGCCTGTGACCACGGCCGACATGCCCGCCTACGTGACACCGCTGATCTGGAGCGTCGCGGCACTATCCACGGCGGGCGTGCTGTTCCGGCCCTTTCGCCTGCCCGAGCCGTTCTGGGCAATGGCTGGCGCGCTGGTGCTATGCGTGGCAGGACTGCTGCCATGGCGCGACGCCCTCGAAGCCGTGGCACGCGGCAACGACGTCTATCTGTTCCTGGCCGGGATGATCCTGATCTCGGAACTCGCCCGCAAGACAGGTCTGTTCGATCATGTGGCTGCGCTGGCCGTGCGCGCCGCGCGGGGGTCGGCGCGCACGCTGTTTGCGCTGGTCTATGGCTTCGGCATTGCGGTGACAGCGTTCATGTCAAACGATGCCACGGCAGTCGTCCTCACGCCCGCGGTCATCGCTGCGACACGCGCGGCACGGGTCAAGCACCCGTTGCCCTATCTCTACGCCTGTGCGTTCATCGCCAATGCGGCGAGCTTTCTCCTGCCGATCTCTAATCCGGCCAACCTCGTGCTGTTCGGTGACCGGATGCCGCCTCTGACCAGCTGGCTGGCGCGCTTCACGCTGCCGTCGGTGGTGGCCATCGCCATGACGTTCATCGTCCTGTACTGGACGCAACGCGATGCACTGGCCGAGCCGATCGCGAATGACGTGCCGACGCCCCCTCTGACGCTCCAGGCCTGGCTGACGACGCTGGGCATCATGCTGACCGGAGCGGCACTGTTGACGGCCTCTCTGCACGGGCAGGATCTCGGCTGGCCTACGTTCATCGGTGGTCTGCTGACACTGGCTGTCGTCTGCGCCACCCAGCCGCGACTGCTTGTCCCGGCGCTCAAGGAGGTGTCCTGGGGCGTATTGCCGTTGGTGGCCGGACTGTTCGTCCTGGTTGCCGGCCTGGCCCAGACCGGCTTGACCGCTCAACTCGCACATTGGGTGCGGATGCTATCCGGGCTGCAAGGGCCGGAGGCCGTGCTTGGCGCCGGTGTGGCGGGCGTGCTCGTCGGCATCACGAGCAACATCGTCAACAACCTGCCGGCCGGACTGTTCGCAGCCTCGGCGCTGGCGGCCGGCCACGCCTCGGATACGGTCACGGCTGCCGTGCTGATCGGTGTGGACCTGGGCCCGAACCTGTCCATTACCGGCTCGCTGGCCACCCTGCTCTGGCTGACCGCCCTGCGCCGTGAAGGTCATATGGTCGGCGCCGGCACCTTCCTGAAGACCGGTGCGCTCGTCATGCCGCTGGCATTGCTCCCGGCCCTGGCGGTACTGCGCTGAGGCCATTCCCAGCAGCGGGCTGTTGCAGGTTGTGGTGCAATGCCAACTGCCATATAGTGAAGCACCGCGCACCGCGTGCGCCGACGCCCAACTCCCTGCGGCCACTCATGTCACACAAGGATCAGCCCGATCGCCCCGAGCACACGCCCACCGCCTCGCCCGTATCCAACCGGATTCGGGCGCGCATCGAGGCTGCCGGCGAGCGCTTCCACGCCAACGACAATATCTCTCGCCATATCGAGCACGGTGAACTCGAAGCCCTGCAGGCCGAGGTCGAAGCCCGCATGGAAGAAGTGTTACGCACGCTGGTGATCGACGTCGACCAGGATCACAACACACGCGAGACCGCTCGTCGCGTAGCCAAGATGTATCTCAAGGAGATCTTCGCGGGACGCTACGCGAAGGCGCCTGATGTGACCGAGTTTCCGAACGTGGAACAGCTCAACGAGTTGATGATCGTCGGGCCGATCCGCGTGCGCAGCGCCTGCTCTCATCACCTGTGCCCGATCATCGGCAGCTTGTGGGTGGGGGTGATGCCGAACCGCCATTCCAATCTGATCGGCCTATCCAAGTACGCGCGACTGGCGGAATGGATCATGTGCCGGCCGCAGATCCAGGAAGAAGCCGTGGCACAGGTCGCAGACCTGCTGCAGGAGAAAATGAATCCAGACGGCCTGGCAATCGTCATGGAAGCCGAGCACTTCTGCATGCACTGGCGTGGCGTGCGCGATACCGACGCCAAGATGACCAACAGCGTCATGCGCGGCTCGTTCCTCAAGGACGACAAGCTGCGCCGTGAATTTCTCACCCTGCTGAATCTCAATCGCCGCTGACTCGCTGCCCGGAGGGAACACCGATGCTAGTCCGCCTGCTCTACGCCAGCCGCGCCAGACAACCGCTTGACGCCGATGTGCTGGACGCCATCCTCGACACCAGCCTGGAACAGAACCTGCGTCATGGCATCACCGGCGTGCTGTGCCACAGCAACACCGTCTTCCTCCAGGCACTGGAAGGTGATCGGGAAGCCGTCTCTCGGCTTTTCCTGAATATCGGCCGCGATGATCGCCACCACCACGTCGTGCTGCTGAGCTACGAAGAGATCGCCGAGCGGGCCTTCGCTGGCTGGTCGATGGGGCGCGTCAACACGGGCCGGATCAATGCCGCGACGCTGCTCAAGTACTCCGTGCAAGGCGAACTCGACCCCTGCCGCATGCCCGGTGCGGCATCGTTGGCACTCCTCACGGAACTGATCGCTGGGGCGTCGATCATCGGCCGCGGTGGCGAGCGAGGACGCCACTGACGACCGAAGGCGAGCCCGACGGCTACATGACCACGTAAATGCGTGCGCGATTGCGGATTACTGGGTAAATACCTGCCCAAACAGGCCGCATTCAAGATCGCTCTCGAATTCCTCGATCCACGCCGACCCCGGGCCGGCCTCGTAGACGCTTTCCGCGCCGGTACGCTGCCGCCGCACCGTCACCTGACGGGCGGACGTTCCGTTTACATCGAAAACTTCGAACTCCTGCGCTGCAAGACCAACCTGCCGGAATAAGGCTTCGAGATCCTGACGTTCGTTGGCGGGAAACTCGGCGAATTGACGCATTGCCATGGCACACCTCCATGCGGGGGTTGTACGGCGCGATGCAACGAATACAAGCTGCCACGCGCGGCTTAGAGCATGCCACCAAAACCAACGGCAAGTGGCGAACGGCAAAAGACCATGGCCGCATCGAATGTATTGTGACGCAGCCGACGTTCGTGGCGTGACGGTGTATATCGCGCATTTCAAGGAACAGCGATGGACCCGACACTCCCCAGCCCGTAGTGTTTTTGCCCATCCACTCATTCATCACGGGCGAGACACACAATGCAGACGAAATCCGGCACGTTACGGGAGACGGAACAACAGCGACAAAACATCCTGCAAACGGCGCAGGCCCAGGCGGAAGCGCTCAACGGGATCTATCGGGACACACTCTCAGCGTTCCTCGTCGCACCAAATGCCATGCCGCTGCCACGAGCCGCCCGCGCGATGTTCTGGCTCGGGCGGCTGCGTCAATGGCGCGCGATCGACCTGAGCGGCGACGAAACGTGCCCGCCCCCCAACGTGACCTCCCTGCAACTCGGCGTCATCGAGTCCATCGCCGGCACGCATGCGCTGGCGCTCCACAAAGAAAAATGGAGTGGTCCGCACAGCCGTCAGGCTTACGAACGCGATATGGCCCTGCAGGTAGCGATGCTGCTAGCGCTGGAGTGGCGCGAACTCGCCGCCTTCGCACTGCAAGCATGGTTCGGCACCAGCAGCGAGCTGGCTTCCCTGCACCCTGTCAGTGGCATGACCGGCTTGATCATCGGTGTCGCGGGTCAAGCGCTTGGGGTCGGTGTGCCGCAAGTCACGTTCCAGAAGGGTGACGCCGTGCTCTCAAAGATCGTCAATCACTGGCAGGATAGCGATATCGCATTCGCGCCGCTGGCTCGTGAGCTGGCCGACAGACACGTCAAACAATGCCGGCTCGACACCGACCACTCGCTGTTCGACTTCGATCACCCCGTCGAGCAGGCCATTCCCGTCGAGCTTCTGATGCTTCTGCGCTTGCGCGACGGCCACGGCGACGAGGTCCCGGCATGGCTCGCCCGCCACGGTGCTTTCTCCCATCCTGCGGCGGTCATGCTCAAAGCGACCACCCCATCTCAATCTCAACGGTGTCACGGCTTCATCACCAGCGCCACCACGCTTCTCCCTCAGTACGGAGACTTGTCCGCCGCGCTTGACCGTCAGCTTTGCGCATCGCGCAAAATTTCAAGCTAGATCTTCGATTTTTCCACCTATCGTTTTACCGGCCTTCGATTTATTCGCATCGAAACCATCAAAATCAGTCGAAGTACGATTTTAGTTTGATTAGTTAATTGCGAGAATCTTCGCCTTACGACTCTTGCCTGAATGCCTCGCATGCCCCTCCCATATCCATCTCAACTGCGACGATAGTCGTGCAGTTGAGATGTCATAGCGACATTCGCTATCGAACAGTTACAACACAAGTTGATCGCAAACAATTTCGACTAAACTGAGCTTGCCCCCGCAAAACGAATCCCTTGCTGAGGTTAAACTGAAGCAAGGAGAGATGTGATGACAAGCAAGACAAAGCGGGCGCAGTACACGCT
>NZ_JWMB01000069.1:0-73305 GCF_000812445.1 Cupriavidus sp. SHE
TCGCGCCGATGATAGTGCGGACTACCCGTGTGAAAGTAGGTCATCGCCAGGCTCTTATACCCAAAACCCCCAGCCCCATAAGCTGGGGGTTTTGCTTTGGCGGCACGGTTTGTTTGCGCAGCGTCGCCGGCGGGAACATCTGCCAATACAACTCGAAATTCAGTAAAAAGGCCCACGCCATATCGGCGTGGGCCTTTTTACTGCGCAATTCGCAAGAGCCCGTCTCACTGTCCCGCTCACGCAAAACACCGTCCCGCGAGCGTGTATCTCGGCGGTTGAAAACTCGTGCGAGCCCGCGAAATGTCGTCGGAACGCATCTATTGCGAGTATTTCACCGCATTACAGGTCGATTTCCAGTGACCCTAACCGATCTACAAACTGGTAGGATGACGCGCTATTGGCAGCATGCTTATTGAACTGATTCAAATGCATGCTGCTCAAATGCTGCATTGCCGCAGCGGTGTGACAAAGGGTTCGGAGGAGGACCTTGTCAGCGCGCAGAGCGTTCTGGGCGACACCCGGCCGGCAAACGTTACCGTTGAAGTCATTGCCAGCAAGCTTTGGGATCCGATATCGGGCCTTGGTCTATTGTTGCGATCGGCGAGACGATGCTCACTCAGATTCGGGCACGAACTCGCGCGAATGACGGTAACAGCGATAACAGAAGATTGTGCAAGACAGTCAGAATACGGGGAGCGGGGCGGGCATCTAAGTCACCCTGCCAGCCGGACGCGTGCGCGTCCGGCGTTGAGTATTTCGAGGCCAGCTATCTGGCGAAAGCAGGGGCGAATGGCGATGACAATCCGCTGAACCCGATAACCGACAAGTGCCGATGGTAGGCACGCCAATTGCGTCCGCGCGTAGCGCGGTCAGCCGGTCTGGCCAACCAGGCCCCAAGAAGAACTCATCCGTTTCATCCTCGAGGATATCGCTATGCAAGCAATGCGCGCCCGGCGTGCTTTGATTCCAGGCATTCTGGCTGTTGCCGTAACAGTACTTTCCGCGTGCGGCAAGGACAACAAGCCGCCTGCGGCCCAGACGCCTGAAGTGAAAGTTGTCACGCTGAAGGACGAGAACGTTACGCTCGACAGTTCCTTGCCTGGGCGCACCATGCCCTACCGGATCGCCGAGGTTCGCCCTCAGGTCAATGGCATCCTGCAGAAGCGTCTGTTTGTCGAAGGCAGCGATGTGAAGCAGGGCCAGCAGTTGTACCAGATCGATCCGTCGACCTATGAAGCTACTGCGAAGAGCGCCGAGGCAAATCTCGAATCGGCGCGCTTGCTTGCCGAACGCTACGGCAAGTTGGTCGGAGAGGAAGCCGTCAGCAAGCAGCAGTACGCCGAGGCGCAGGCATCCTACCTGCAAGCCAAAGCCGCTGTAGACCAGGCGCATATCAATCTGCGCTACACCAAGGTCCTTTCGCCGATTTCCGGCCGTATCAGCCGATCGCTCGTCACCGAAGGCGCGCTGGTAACGAACGGCCAGGCTAACGCGCTGGCAACGATTCAGCAGCTCGATCCGATCTATGTGGATGTGACTCAGCCGTCGTCGGCAATCCTCCGCCTGCGTCGTGAACTGGCCAACGGCCAGCTGCAGGGTGCCGGTGCGAATGCGGCCAAGGTTACGCTGCAGCTTGAAGATGGCAGCGTCTATTCGGAGCCCGGTCGTCTCGAGTTCTCGGAAGTCGCGGTCGACCAGGGCACGGGTTCCGTGACGCTGCGCGCTGTTTTCCCGAACCCACGAAATGAACTGCTGCCGGGCATGTTCGTTCATGCGCGTCTGGCGGAAGGCGTCAAGACTGCCGCCATCCTGGCACCGCAGCGCGGCGTCACGCGTGACCTGAAGGGTCAGGCGACTTCACTGGTGGTCAATGCCAACAACGAAGTGGAACAGCGCATTCTCTCGACAGACCGCACGGTCGGCGACAAATGGCTCGTTACCGCAGGCCTGAAAGCCGGTGATCGCGTGATCGTCGAGGGCCTGCAGTTTGTGCGCCCGGGTGCGAAGGTCAAGGCCATCGAAGCCGATGCGGCCACAGCCGGTGCCGTGGAGGCTTCGGCCCCGAGCGCGGCGTCGGCCCCCGCGGCAAAGTCCTGAACGGGACGGACGCATGAGGATTTGCCATGTCTAATTTCTTTATCGAGCGGCCGATCTTTGCCTGGGTGATTGCGCTGGTCATCATGTTGGCCGGCGTGCTCTCCATCAGGTCGCTGCCGATCAACCAATACCCGGCGATCGCGCCGCCGACCATCGCCATCTCCGTAACCTACCCGGGCGCTTCGGCGCAGACGGTGCAGGATACGGTGGTGCAGGTGATCGAGCAGCAGCTGAATGGCCTGGATCGCCTCCGCTACATCTCGTCGGAATCGAACTCCGACGGCAGCATGACCATCACGGTCACGTTCGAGCAAGGCACCAACCCGGATATTGCGCAGGTGCAGGTGCAGAACAAGCTTGCACTTGCCACGCCACTGTTGCCGCAGGAAGTGCAGCAGCAGGGGATTCGCGTGACCAAGTCGGTGCGTAACTTCCTGCTGATCGTGGGTCTGATTTCGACCGACCCCAACATGACGCGGGAGGATCTGTCGAACTACATCGTTTCGAACATCCAGGATCCGCTGTCGCGTACCGCAGGGGTGGGCGACTTCCAGGTGTTCGGTTCGCAGTATGCGATGCGGATCTGGCTGGACCCGGCCAAGCTCAACAGCTACCAGCTCGCGCCGCTGGATGTAAGCAACGCGATCAAGGCGCAGAACGTCCAGGTGGCCTCGGGACAGCTTGGTGGCCTGCCGGCGGTTCGCGGACAGCAGCTCAACGCGACGGTGATCGGCAAGACGCGTCTCCAGACCGCCGAACAGTTCGGCGACATCCTGCTCAAGGTCAATCCAGATGGCTCGCAGGTGCGCCTGAAGGACGTGGCCGATGTTGCTCTGGGCGGCCAGGACTACACGATCAACGCGCAGTACAACGGCCGCCCGGCATCGGGTATCGCGATTCGTCTGGCATCCGGCGCCAACGCGCTGGAGACGGTCAAGAACATCCACAACACGCTGGCTCAGCTGGAACCGACGTTCCCGGCGGGCATCAAGGTGGTGTTCCCGTATGACACGACGCCGGTGATCTCCGACTCGATCCATGAGGTGATCAAGACGCTGCTCGAGGCAATCGTGCTCGTCTTCCTGGTGATGTATCTGTTCCTGCAGAACTTCCGCGCCACGCTGATCCCGACGATCGCGGTGCCGGTGGTGCTGCTCGGCACGTTCGGCGTGTTGGCCGCGTTTGGCTACTCGATCAACACACTGACGATGTTCGGCATGGTGCTTGCCATCGGTCTGCTGGTGGACGATGCCATCGTGGTGGTCGAGAACGTCGAGCGGGTGATGGCCGAAGACGGGCTGGGGCCAAAGGAAGCCGCACGAAAATCGATGGGGCAGATCCAGGGCGCGCTGGTTGGTATCGCGCTGGTGCTGTCCGCGGTGTTCCTGCCGATGGCGTTCTTCGGGGGCTCGACGGGCGTGATCTATCGCCAGTTCTCGATCACGATCGTTTCTGCGATGGTGTTGTCTGTGCTCGTGGCGCTTATTCTCACGCCGGCGTTGTGCGCGACGATGCTCCAGCCGATCGAGAAGGGCGATCACGGCGAGCACAAGCAGGGCTTCTTCGGCTGGTTTAACCGCAGTTTCATCCGGTCGACGCAAAGCTATGAGCGCGGGGTCTCCGGCATTCTCAAGCGCCGCGCCCCGTTCCTGCTGATCTATCTGGCGATCGTGGTGGTGATGGGTTTCCTGTTCACGCGCATCCCGACCTCGTTCCTGCCGGAAGAAGATCAGGGCGTGCTGTACGCGCAGGTGCAGACGCCGGCCGGCTCGTCGGCCGAGCGCACGCAGGCCGTGCTTGACCAGATGCGCAACTACCTGCTGAATGACGAAGGCAAGATCGTAGAGTCGCTCTTCACCGTGAACGGCTTCAACTTTGCCGGCCGTGGCCAGAGTTCGGGTCTCGCGTTTATTCTGCTGAAGCCGTTCAAGGATCGCGAAGGCGATGCCACGAGCGTGTTCGACCTGACCAAGCGGGCGCAGGCCAAGTTCAGCACGTTCCGCGACTCTCTGGCATTTGCCTTCGCGCCGCCGGCAGTGCAGGAACTCGGTAACGCCACGGGCTTCGACTTCTATATGCAGGATCAGGCCGGCCTGGGGCATGACGCGCTGATGAACGCGCGCAACAAGTTCCTGGCGCTTGCAGCCAAGAGCCCAGCGTTGCAGCGAGTGCGTCCGAACGGCCTCAATGACGAGCCGCAGTACGTCCTTGAAATCGACGATGAACGCGCGCGCGCGTTGGGCCTGTCTCTGGCGGATATCAATAGCACGGTGTCGATTGCCTGGGGTTCCAGCTACGTGAACGACTTCATCGACCGGGGCCGCGTCAAGCGCGTGTACCTGCAGGGTCGGCCGAACTCGCGCATGTCGCCAGAGGACCTCAACAAGTGGTTCGTGCGCAACGACAAGGGTGACATGGTGCCGTTCTCGTCGTTTGCCACGGGCAAGTGGGGCTTTGGATCACCGAAGCTGCAGCGCTACAACGGTGTGCCGGCGGTGGAAATCCTCGGCGAGCCGGCAGCAGGCAAGAGCTCGGGTGAAGCCATGGCGGCGGTAGAGGAAATCATGAAGCAGATGCCAGCCGGCATCTCCTATTCGTGGACGGGCCTGTCGTACGAAGAACGGTTGTCGGGCTCCCAGGCGCCAGCGCTGTACGCGTTGTCGCTGCTGGTGGTGTTCCTCTGTCTGGCGGCGCTGTATGAAAGCTGGTCGATTCCGTTCTCGGTGATGCTGGTGGTGCCGCTCGGGGTGATCGGCGCGCTGCTGGCCACACTCGCGCGAGGGCTGTCGAACGACGTGTTCTTCCAGGTGGGCCTGTTGACCACGGTGGGCCTTTCAGCGAAGAACGCGATTCTGATCGTGGAATTCGCCAAGGAACTGCACGATCACGGCAAGGGCCTCGTGGAGGCGGCGGTGGAGGCGTGCCGAATGCGTTTGCGCCCCATCATCATGACCTCGATGGCGTTCATGCTGGGCGTGTTCCCGCTGGCGGTGTCGCAAGGCGCCGGCGCGGGCAGCCAGCACGCCATCGGTACCGGCGTGATCGGCGGCATGATCACCGCCACCGTGCTCGCCATCTTCTGGGTGCCGCTGTTCTTTGTCATGGTCAGCGCGCTCAAGGAGCGGCGCGGCAAGTCAGATTCGTCCTCCCTCGAGAAGGGAGCCCAAGCATGAGAAAGACGCTACTTTGCCTGGCCGCCGTGGCGGCGCTGAGCGGCTGCAGCCTGATTCCCAACTACGAGCGGCCCGCCGCGCCGGTCGATGCGACGTTCCCGCAGGGTGATGCCTATCCGAAGACGGCTGCGGTCGATGCGTCGGTGACGGCCGTCGACCTTGGTTGGCGCGACTACTTCACCGATCCGCGTTTGCGCGAGCTGATCCAGGTCTCGCTCGAGAACAACCGCGATCTGCGCGTGGCCGTGTTGAACGTGGAAGCTTATCGCGCGCAGTACCGTATCCAGCGTGCAGACCTGTTTCCGCAGGTCGACGCTGCGGCGCAGGGCACGCGGCAGCGCGTGCCGGCGGATCCGTCGGCCACCGGTCAACGTGTGATCAGCAGCCAGTACGGCGTGTCGCTGGGAACCACGGCTTGGGAACTCGACCTGTTTGGCCGGTTGCGCAGCCTTAGCGAGGCCGCGTTCGAGCAGTACCTCGCGGGTGATGAGGCGCGCCGAAGCACGCAGATCGCACTGGTGGCCAGCGTTGCCAATGCCTACCTGACGCTGCGCGCGGACGAGGAGCAACTCAAAGTCACGCGCGACACGCTGACTACGTACGAACGAACGTACAACCTTACGCGCCGCCGCTTCGAGGAAGGCATCGCCTCGCGGCTGGAGTTGCGTCAGTCGGAAACGCAGGTTGAAACCGCGCGGGCTTCGCTGGCGGCATACACGCGTGCGCTGGCGCAGGACACTAATGCGCTGACGCTGTTGCTGGGTTCGGGCATGCCGGCGGATCTGCCGCAAGGGTTGGGGCTGGAGGAGAAGCTCGTGGCAGAGGTGCCGGTGGGACTGCCGTCCGATCTGCTGCAGAATCGCCCGGACATCCTTTCGGCCGAGCATCGGCTCAAGGCGGCCAACGCGGACATCGGCGCGGCGCGTGCGGCGTTTTTCCCGCGCATCACGCTGACGGCGTCGGCCGGCACGGCCAGCAGGCAGTTGTCGGACCTGTTCGCGGCCGGCCAGGGCACGTGGCTGTTCTCGCCGCAGATCGTGCTGCCGATCTTTACGGCAGGCAGCCTGAAGGCAAGCCTCGACTACGCAAAGATCCAGAAGGACATCAACGTCGCGACGTACGAGCGGACGATCCAGGGCGCCTTCCGCGAGGTGGCTGATGGACTGGCCGCACGCGGCACGTTCTCGGATCAGGTTCAGGCGCAGGTGCGGCTCGTCCGGGCAAGCCAGGACTACTTCACGCTGGCTGAACATCGGTACAGTACTGGCGTGGATAGCTACCTGACATTGCTCGATGCGCAGCGTCAGCTCTATAACGCGCAACAGACGCTGATCACCGATCGCCTCAACCAGCTCACCAGCGAGGTGAACCTGTACAAGGCGCTTGGCGGTGGCTGGACCGATGTCACGCACAAGCCGGAGAATGGCGCGCCAGCGGATGGGGCCGGAAGTTCGACGACCGGCAGCACGGGCGGCGGCGCACGGTCGGTATCGTAGACCGTAGTCGACCGGAGCACCGGCATCGAAAGGAGGCAGTCTCTGACTGCCTCCTTTTTTATTGCCTGCCGCGAGCCAGCGGGGCTCGCGCCATCAACGCAGCAGCGTCGATTTCCCGAACAGGCTCTCCAGCAATTCGACGACCAGCTCGGCGGTCTGGTTGTGGACGTCGCGCGCGGGGTTCAGTTCGACCACGTCGATGGAGCTCAGGGCCCCGGTGTCCTCGATCATTTCCAGTGCGAGATGCGCTTCTCGATAGGTAGGCCCGCCGCGAACCGCCGTGCCGACGCCCGGCGCAATCTGGCTGTCGAGGAAATCCACGTCAAAGCTGACATGCAGATGGGTATCGGCATCGATGCCCGCCAATGCCTGCTCCATCGTGGCCCTCATGCCGTTCTCGTCGATGTAACGCATGTCGTAGACGGTCAGGCCCAGCTCACGCAGCCGCTTCTTTTCCTCGGCATCGACACTGCGGATGCCGATCTGCCGAATGTTCCGCGGTGAGGTGGCGGGCGTCACGCCGCCTAGCGACGCAAGCGGGGCGGGACCATCCCCGCACAGGCACGCCACCGGCATGCCATGGGTGTTCCCGGTCGGGCTGGTGATGCCGGTGTTGGCATCGGCGTGCGCATCGAGCCAGAGCACCAAGAGCTTCTTTCCCTGCTCGCGGCAATAGCGAGCCGCTGCATTGACCGAGCCAATCGCGAGGCAGTGGTCGCCACCCATCAGCAGTGGCAACTGGCCGGCGGCCAGGGCCTGGTATGTGGCGTCCATGACCAGACGGTTCCAGGCGACAACCTCCGGCAGGTGCCGAACACCATCGGTGGGTGGCAGGTTCGGGTTGCCGGGGCCCACGAGGTTGCCCAGATCGGTGACATCGAGGCCGTTGCGCACCAGGGCGCCGGCGATGTCCGCCACGCGCAAGGCTTCGGGGCCCATCGAGGCGCCACGGATGCTGGCGCCCACGTCGGTCGGCGCGCCAATCAGGGTGACAGGCTTCATGGGGTCTCCAGGTTCAGTGGCGACGATAGATGCCTGCCATCATGGCACGAACGGGTGTCGAACGTCAGCGAGATGCTGGCGAGATGTCGGCGAGGTCTCAGTCCGGCTTGATCGACGCCCGGGCGATGATCGGTTTCCAGCGCTTCTGCTCCTGGGCGATGAAGCTGGCGAACTCGGCGGGCGTATCGCCGACGACGATCGCCGCATCGGCGGTCATGCGGCTTGACGCCGCCGGGCTGCGCACGCTCTTTGCGCTGGCTGCGGCCAGCTTGTCGACGGCGGCCTTCGACATCGACGACGGCGCAAGGATGCCATACCACTGGGTCATCTCGAATCCCGGGTAGCCCTGCTCGGCGACGGTCGGCACATCCGGCAATTGCGGAATGCGCTGCGCGGAGCCCGTGGCGATGCAGCGCAGCTTGCCGGACTTGATGAAGGGCAGGATCGCCGGCGCGCCGACGGCCGCCGCCTCCAGCCGGCCGGACAGCAGGTCCGTGATCTGCGGGCCGCTGCCACGGTACGGCACGTGCAGCACGAAGATGCCGGCCGCTTCCTTCAGGTACTCGAATGCGAGGTGGCCTGCACTGCCGTTGCCCGCTGAGCCGTAGTTGAGCTTGCCGGGCTTGCTCTTTGCCAGCGCTACGAACTCCTTGAGGTTCTTCGCGGGCACATCGGGATGTACTACGTACAGGCTCGGCACCTTGGCCAGTAGCGACACTGGTGTGAAGTCCTTGTTCACGTCGTATGGCAGCTTCGGAAAGATGAAGGGGTTCACCGCCAGCGTACCAATATGACCCAGGATGATGGTGTGCTGATCGTCCGCGCGGGCCACTTCGCCCATCGCCACATTGCCCGCGCCTCCCGGCTTGTTTTCGACGAAGACCGACACGCCCAGCTGCGAGGTCAGTTCGGCGGCTACGGAGCGCGCGATGATCTCGGAACTGCCGCCGGGCGCGAACGGCACGACGAAGCGGATTGTCTTGGACGGCCACGTCTGCGCGCGTGACAGGCTCGGGAGCATTGCGGCGGCAGCCAGCGCACCCGTTGCGCCAAGGACCCGTCGACGCGAAGAATCAAACTGGGACATATCGTTTCTCTCGGAGTTTTATCGTTCTATGGAAGGCCAGGACGGCCTGGGACAGTCCGCCGGAGGCTCCGGCAGGCCTGCTTACTTGATGAGGTCGAACTCGCGCGCGAGCCGCCTGTAATCGCGAACCTTGTTCTGGACGTAGGTGTCCAGCTCCGGCCCGGACATCGGGGTGGGCACGATGCCATGCGTTTCCAGTGCCTGTACGTATGCATGGGTGCCGGCCGCCCGCTGCAGCGCGTTGCCCCAGCGGCGCCGGTCCTGCTCGGCTACCTTCGGTCCCATGTAGAAGCCGCGCACGATGGGCCATTGCACGTCGAGCCCCTGTTCCTTCGCGGTGGGAATCGACGCGAAGCGGCCGGGCAGGCGTTGATCGGCCAGCACGGCCAGCACGCGAATCTTGTGCGTCTCGATCAGGTCGACGGCCTCGCCGATATCGCCGGGAACGGCCTGCACATGTCCCGTCATCAGCGCGGTCATCGCCTCGCCGCCGCCTTCGAACGCCACATAGCGCATGGCGTTACGGTCCAGCCCTGCTTGCCGGGCAAGCAGGGTTGCCTTCATCCAGTCCTGGCTGCCCGCGGAGCCGCCGATGCCGAACAGCACTTTGCGCGGGTCGGCCTTCATCGCGGTCACAAGGTCCTTCAGGGTCAGGTACGGCGAACGGGCGTCGACGGCGATCATGCCGTGGTCGACGCCAATCGCGACCAGCCACTTGACGCTGTCGGGCCCATACTTGCTGAACCTGCCGCTGGCCAGGTTCAGTAGCGCGCCGCTCGAGAATGCCACGATGGTGTTGGCATCATCGGGAGACTGCTCCACCACGGCGTCGAACATGACCGCGCCGATCCCACCGGGCCGATAGTCGATCTGCAACCGTGCGGGCAGTGCCCTGGCCTCGTCCAGCCCGAGCTTCGCGATCCGGCAGGTCAGGTCGTAGCCGCCGCCCGGCCTGGCCGGCGCGATGCACCGCGGTTGCGGCGTTTCCGCCTGCGCTGCGTGGGCGGTCTGCACGCCGCCTATCAGCAACAGGGCGAACAGGTATAGCGTTCGCACTGGACTGTCTCCCATTTTTTGACTTGGCCATCCCCGCAGTCCGCGCTGGATGGCTATCATTTCTGTCTTGCCATGCTAAGTCGGTCGGCTGTCGCCAAGCTGTCGAACGCCTGCCAGATTGCTTAACGTAAACCCTGCCAAACGTGCGCCTGCTACTCGTTGAAGATCACCCGGATCTGGCTGCGCTGGTCATCAAGTCCCTCGGAGACAGCGGCTTCGTCATTGACCACGCCGTGGACGGCGAGGCCGCGCTGCTGATGATCGCCACCGCTTCCTACGATCTGATCCTTCTGGACCTCTCGCTGGGGAAGGTCGACGGGTTGGACGTTCTGCGCTCGATCCGGACGCAGGGTGTCACGACACCGGTGCTGATCCTGACGGCCCGCAGCGAGATCGCCGATCGCATCCTGGGCCTCGACCTCGGGGCCGACGACTATATCGCCAAGCCCTTCGACCTTGGCGAACTCGAGGCACGCATCAAGGCGCAGCTTCGCCGCCGCCAGGGTGGCCAGCCGGTGACTACCTACGGCGGCCTGTCATTCGATTCGGTGGAGAGATCGTTCTACTGCGAGGGCACGGCGTTGACGTTGAGCCGGCGCGAACTGGCGGTGCTGGAAGCGCTGTTCCTGAGGGCCGGCCGCGTCGCCACCCGGGACGTGCTGTTCCAGTGCGTGTTCTCGATCGACGACGAGGTCAATCCCGAAACCATCGAACTGTATGTGTCGCGGGTCAGGAAGAAGCTGAAGCCGAGCGGCCTGGTCATCACCGCCGTGCGAGGCGTCGGCTATCTGCTGGAACAGCGTCAGGATGGCTAGGCAGCCTTCGGCGACGAGCTTGCGCCGGACCCTGCTCTGGCGCCTGGCGCTAGCGTTGCTGACCGTCGGCATCGTCTCGGCTTTCGCCTCATATCGCACCGCGCTGAAGGAAGCCAATCAGGCGCACGACCGAACGCTGCTGGCCTCCACGCGCTCGATTGCCGAGCGTATTCACGTGACTAACGGGCGGGTGACCGTCAACGTCCCCTATGGCGCGCTCGATACGTTCCAGATCGATGCGCGGGGGCGGATTTTCTATCGCGTGCTGGACCCGGCGGGCCATTTCGTCTCCGGCGAGAAGGACTTCCCGGCAATGCCGGCCAATGTGCCGCGCAGCGAGGACTATCCGGCGCTGGTCCATTTCTATGATGATGCCTATACCGGGACGCCCCTGCGCGTGGCGGCGCTGTGGCAGCCGGTGACCGAAGGCGGGCAGCAGGGCGTTGCGCTGGTGCAGGTGGGGGAAACGCTGGAGATGCGGGACGACATGGCCAGACGGTTGCTGTTCACCATGCTCTGGCAACAGGCGGCGATGATCGGCGTCTCGATGACGTTGCTGGCGTTGACGGTGGCGGCTACGCTGCGGCCGCTGAAGCGGTTGCAGGATCGCATTCAGGCCCGCCGGGCATCGGACCTCGCTCCGGTCGAGGGCGATGACCTGCCCAGGGAAATCCAGCCGCTGCTGCAAACGCTGAATCAGTACCTCGAACGTCTGCGGGTCATCGTCGAAAACCAGAAGCGCTTTCTCGACGATGCCGCGCATCAGCTTCGGCCATCGCTGACGCTGGTCAGGGGCCACGTGGACCAGCGCATACGCGCTTCGGATAACGGCGGCGATCTCGCCGAGGTCAAGGCCGCCATCGACCGGACAGTGCGGTTGACCAACCAGTTGCTGACGTTGGCGCGTACTGGGGATGGCGACGTCCTTACGCCGGATGGTGACGCGATGCAGCGCATCGAACTGGGCAACCTTTGCCGCGATATCTGCGCGGAGTGGTATCTCCATGCGCGGGAGCGGAGGCAGGATCTCAGCGTGGGCGAATGTCCGGCTGGTGCATGGGTCGTTGGCAACGAGGCCATGCTACGAGAGATGCTGGCCAACCTCCTGCACAATGCCGTGAGCTACACGCCGGCTGGCGGGAGCATCTCCGTGACGGTGGAGCGGTCCGACAGCACGCTCTGCATTCTGGTCGACGATAGCGGGCCCGGCATCCCTTCGGCGGATCGCGAACGCGTGTTCGAACGCTTCGTTCGCATCGCCGGCACGCCCGGGGCGGGGAGCGGACTTGGTCTGGCGATCGTTCGGCAAATCTGCGAAGCGCATCAGGGCAGCGTGCAACTGGAGTCCGGCGACAAGGGCGGGCTACGCGTCAGGGTGACGCTGCCGGCGGCCCCCGCCGCACCGCCCGCTGTGGCCTGACAGGCGCTGCAATCCAATCCGATTGGCCATTTGTAACTCCCCCCTGCAAGTCATCAGACGACGGCCTATAATCCCTGATTCATTGATGCAACAACGATTGATCGGGCAACAAAATGACTTCGGAATTTCGCCCTGAGCAGGATGTATCACCTGCCAGGGCAGTAGCAGGATCACCGGCCAACCAGTCGGTGAGGAAAGGGCAGGTCCTGCCTTTTCGCGAGTCTTTGCTTGCGATGACCGGCATCGCATTTGTCGTGATGCTGGTTGCACTCGACCAGACCGTGGTCAGTACCGCGCTGCCAACCGTGGTGGCGGAGTTGCAGGGCTTCGAGTTTTACGCATGGGTGGCTACGGCCTACCTGCTGACGTCGGTCATTACCGTGCCCATTTTCGGGCGACTTGGCGACTATTACGGGCGCAAGCCGTTTGTGCTGGCCTCGATCGTCGTGTTCGTGGCGGCATCGGCGCTTTGCGGCATGGCTACGAACATGCCGTTCCTGGTAGCTGCCCGCGCATTGCAGGGGATCGGTGGCGGCATGTTGGTCGGCACGGCGTTCGCCTGCGTTCCCGATCTGTTCCCTGATCCGCATGTGCGCTTGCGTTGGCAGGTCATGATGAGCACGGCGTTCGGTCTGGCCAATGCGATCGGCCCGTCGTTGGGCGGTGTGCTGACCGAGTGGTTCGGATGGCGAGCGGTGTTCTACATCAACCTGCCGGTTGGCTTGCTGGGTTTGCTGATTGCCTGGCGATTCCTGCCGCATCTGCGTCATCAGTCGCATACCGAGCCGATCCGTATCGACTGGGCTGGCGCCGCACTGATCGCGGCAGGGCTGGGTAGTTTGCAACTATCGGTGGAGTGGCTGCCTGAACGGGGGCTCGGCGTTGTGACGATCGGCCTGATGGTCTTCTCCATCGCCGCGTTCGTTGCGCTGTGGCATTGGTCGCGTAAATCAGCGAATCCAATTCTGCCGTTCGACATGTTCCGCAATCCGAGCCTTGCGTCGCTGTTCGTGCTTTCCGTGCTGGCGGGCTTCACGATGTTCGGCTTGCTGCTGTACGCTCCGCTGCTGTTCCAGGGTGGGTTTGGCTATTCGCCGAAGGAGGCCGGGCTGCTGGTGACGCCGCTGGTCGTATGCATCACGATCGGATCTATTGTGAACGGCCGCATCATCACCCGGATCCCGCGCCCCAATGCCATGCTCTACGCGGGATTCGCGATGCTGGCGCTGGCGCTGCTGGGTCTCTCGCAGGCGACGCGCGGTATGCATCACAATCTGCTGCTTTCGATCATGTTGCTGGCGGGGCTCGGACTGGGCTTTATCCTGCCCAATCTGACGGTATTCGCTCAGCAGACTGCCGGCCGTGCCCATCTCGGCATCGCTACGGCCATGCTTCAGTCGCTGCGGATGGTCGGCGGGATGGTCGGGACAGCACTGGTTGGCACGCTGGTCACGCGCAGCTACACGTCCGGCGTGACGTCGGCGCTGGCTGCCGCCAATGCGACGGATTGGACTGCCAGGATGACCGACCCGCAGATCCTGATCGACAAGGCCGCGCAGGCAGAATTGCTGACCAATTTGCAGCAGGCAGGGCACAATGGAGCCCTGCTGCTGGAACAGGCGCGGGTGTCCCTCGTCGGCGCCATCCATCTTGGCCTGTTGCTGGCGGCAATCGCTGCATTGTTCGGTGTCTGGCGCGCGCGCCGGGTTCCGCCGATCAAATTGATGCGGGTACATGAACCCGTGATGGCTGCGGACTGATGACAGCCGTGCGGATGTGAATCGCATTCGCCTACAGGAGGAGTGGAGTGGAACTGGAGCGACAAAGCCTGGCTGTCCTGCAGCAATTTGGCCGGACCTACCGGGCTTATGCTGCGGCATTTGAACAGCGAATCGGACACCCGTTGCCGCGTTGGCGCATTCTGTTCGCGTTGTATGGGCACGAAGGCCCGATCGCTCAGAAGCCGCTGGCCGATCGTGTTGGCATGGACCCGGGCGCGCTGACACGCCAGCTCAAGACGTTGCAGGAACTGGGTTGGGTCGACCGCATGACCAGCGAGCGCGACAACCGCATGACCAACGTCATGCTGAGCGCGCTTGGCCGCGAGATCGTCGACCAGGCAATGCCGCGCCGCTCGGCATTCCTGCAGGACGTGCTGGCTAACGTCACGGAAACGACGATGCACAACCTCTCGAAGGGGCTGGTTCAGCTCGAGGCGGGCATCGCCGACGCAGTCGCGCGCACGCAGGCGGAACGCGACGCCGCCTGATCAGGCAGCGTCGCCTGGCTCCCCTCTATCCGCCAAACAACGCCGCAACGGCCGTTGGGTTCGAAGGGAAGTACAGGTGCACGTAGGACGCGGTAAGCGACCCGGACCGATAGACAGCTTCCCCGGTTCCATCATCGCGCGGTGACCGCGCGTGCAGGAGCGGGGTCAGCGGAGTGTCGGTGGTCGAGTAGTGAAACGTGTGTCCGCGTACCGGCTGGCCGACCATGCCTTCCCTCGTAGGTAGCTCAATGGCCTGATGGCCGATTGCCGCCAGTCGTATTTGCATCGTCACCGTGCCGGGCAGCAGCCCGGCCATGCGATGGGTTTGCCCTTCCTTGTCCACCAGGTTGTCGAACAGCGCCATCATGCCGCCGCACTCCGCCAGCATTGGCAGGCCGCGTGCGTGCGCCGCGCGGATCGCGTTGTGCATCGGCACATTCGCGGCGAGCGCGGCGGCGTGCAGTTCGGGGTAGCCACCGGGCAGCCATAGCGCGTCACAGTGCGGCAAAGCCGCGTCACGCAAGGGCGAGAACCATGTGATATGCGCCCCTAGCGCGTTCAATGTTTCCACATTGGCCGGATAAATGAACCGGAAGGCATCGTCGCGCGCGATGGCGATGCGCCGGCCCTCCAGCAGGCGCGGCAATTGCTGCGTGGGCGTGTCCGGAAATACGATCGGCGCTGGCAGGTGCGATAGCGGCAGTGCGGCCAAGGCATCCGCCATGCGATCCAGTCGCGCGGTAAGGTCGGGAAGCTCGTCGGCGCTGAACAGGCCAAGATGCCGCTCCGGCAACGCCGCCGCATCATCGCGGGCCAACGCGCCGGCCCAGTGGATGTCACGCGGCAGGCTGTCTCGCAGCATGTCGGCATGGCGTGCGCTGCCGACGCCATTCGCCAGCACGTGCATCGCGTGAAATGGCTCGCCGTAGGTCGCCAGGCCGTGGGCCACGGCACCGAACGTTTGCGCCATCGCGCCTGCCTGAATGACGGCGAGGACCGGTAGTCCAAAACGTCGCGCAACGTCCGCACTGCTCGGCGTGCCATCGTGCAGGCCCATGACACCTTCGACAAGAATCAGATCCGCGGTCTGCGCGGCCAGGGCAAGACGTTGGCGAGCGTCGGCTTCCCCTGTCATCCAGAGATCGATCGATTGCACCGGAGCACCGCTGGCGGCGGCAAGCAACGTCGGGTCGAGGAAATCGGGTCCGATCTTGAATACGCGCACGGTACGGCCCTGCCGCGCATGAAGGCGTGCCAAGGCGGCGGTGACCGTGGTCTTGCCCTGCCCCGATGCGGGGGCGGCAACGAGCAACGCGGGGACCGGGCGCGTGCCGGTTCGTGTTGTCGTGTCCAACGGAGAGGATTGAATAGGAAGCGGGGGCATCTCGGAGGTGGCAATGCACGGCGGCAGCGCCATGCGATGCGATGGATTATATCGGGCAGACATCACCACCTTTAGCTCCGTGGCAGGACCATGCCCTGAAGTGCCACACACTCGAACAGCTCGCGGTCATTGGTGACGCCGAGCTTCTGCATGGCGCAGTTCTTTTGCCGGCTGATGGTCTTGACGCTGCGGCACAGCGTGGTCGCGATCTCGGTTACCGTGCGGCCGGTCAGGTATAGCCGCAGTACCTCCATCTCGCGCGCGGACGGCCGCTGCTCGCCATCGCGCCCGCATGGCAGCATCGTCCGGAGTTCGGTGGGTGCCAGCGCGCGTAGCGCGGACTTGCCGATGTAGGTAAAACCGCGCTGGGCTCGCCCGATTGCGGTCATGATTTCCGCCAGCGGACTGTCCTTGATCAACAGCCCATGCACGCGGACATCCAGTATCGTGCGTAGCACGAGCGGATTCGTGATCATGGTGAGCACCACCACGGATATCGACGGGTGTCGTCGCCGCAGCGACGTGATCAGGCGCACGCCATCGAGTTCGGTGGGGCCGGGCATGTGGAAGTCGGTCACGACCACATCCGGTTGGAGCAGATCGACCTGTTGCTGCAACTCCGTGGCACTGGCGGCTTCGCCGCAGACTTCCCAGCCAGTCTGCGACGACTGTACCCTGGCTCGGATTGCCGCCGTAATGACGGGGTGGTCGTCGGCCAGCAAAATCCTCAACGTCATCCAATGACTCCTGAACATATGGGTCGGATACGGCTTCACGCTGGCGTCAAAAAAGCGCCGCACGCGGGAGTGGCGTACGGCGCGAACACGCAGCAACTGCGCGCACGCGGAACCGCGAATCAAACGGGAGACGACTCGGAGAGCACCGCGATGCACGGCGAGATTAATGCCCGGTTCGCGGGAAGGGAGTAAGAGGATTCGCAAAAAACGTACTGCATTGCCTTGCGTTGGTGACATCGAACGCAAACGACCCCGTGGCGCGATGCGCCACGGGGTCGTCGATTGGCATCAATACGTGTGGGTCAGGCTACTGCAAGAGGCCTGGCGGGTTGTCGCGCCTGACGGCGCCCGTCGATGGCCTTGAGAGGGTCTCGCAGTACCGAGGCGCCGACATCCATGATGTCGCGGAGCGTGTTGCGGTCATCAGACTCCTGGGGCATCCAGAAATGAAGCGCTGCCCAGGCCGGGAAACTGCTGGGTGGCGCCAGCAGGCGTGCCTTGCGATCGCGTGTGACGAGCGGCACGTTGAAGTCGAGCACCGGGCAGATGCCACCTGCCGCATGTAACAGCGTGATCTGGGTATGCCACGACGGCACCACGGTTTCGCGATGGCCGGGAGCAAGGGCCTGGCGCTCCAGGAATCCACGTAGGGGACTTGCGGCGTCGCAGTCTTCCTGCAGCAGGATCCAGTCGCTTTCCACGTCGTCCATCGACCCCGTGCGTGTGACGCTGATCAGGCGTCGCGGCGTGGCCATGATGCTATGTGGGATGACCGAGTCGGGCACGTTGGCGCCATCGACGACGAAGGCGCAGTCGAGATCGCCGCTATCCAGGCTATCCGCCAGCGCCGCATCGGCAATGACCGGCCGCGTGATGAAGCTGTCCTGCGGGAAGCGTTCGCCCAGGGCGGTCAGGATTTCGGTAATGACCGGATCGCCAATTGACGAAGAAAATCCGATCGAAATGCGTCGGCCTCGGGTTGCCTGGGCGGCATGTTCCCCGCTTGGCTGCACGAGTTGATTCCATTTGGCCAGAATCTGACGCGCGGTCTGCTCGAGCCGCAACGCATGAGGCGTGGGTTCCAGTGCGCCATTTCGTTTCACGAACAAGGCATCGCCGGTGATTTCGCGCAATCGCGCCAGGCTATATGCCACTGTGGGTACGCGCCCCTGAGTGCAAGCCGCAACCGCATTGAGGTCGCGATACTCCATAAGCAGAACGAAAACATGCAATAGCTTCGTGCTGACGTGCCGCATACTGACTTCTCCCGATCCGAGTTCTACTTTGTTATTTGTTCTGGTGATGCAACATCACTACTGCTTCTGACTGCCGGCCGGCTCTCCTTGCGGAAATTCGGCGAGGGCGATGGCAGGTACTGCTGGCACTACCAAAAACGGGCGGGGGCGACGGCGAGGCGCCCTGGCAACCGAAGACGCCGCGCGCGGACGCTGAATGTCCGCATCGCGCCCTGCAGCCACCACTTCCTCCAGACCGCACGGGTTTGTGTATCCGGTGCGTGCTACGGCAATGGCTCCTATTCGTCAGACCAGGAAATATGCAGCGGCTTGTGGCGGCGTCATCTGCCGACGCCGTACCGCTTTGACGCCTGTCCTCATGCGCCGGGCGGCGCCATTGCAGGCGTTTCGAAATTTAGTTGATGCGTAGAAATCTTAATACAACATTCTGGAAACTACTAGTAATGCTCAACTTCCAGACGGTTGTGCCATACCAACAAAGACACTATGTACGAACAACGATACAACCCTGAAACCCGCCTCAAATGGGGGTTTCCGTCAATGGGAGTGCGTTAGTCGACGCCAAATTCCGGCGTGAATTCAGCATCCTGGACTGTCAGTTGATAATGACAGAGGTAGGAATTTTTCCAAATTGGAATAACAAAATTTGAATTGCAAATGTGAGTGTGCGGATTGTGCCGAATTGTTGTGGGCGTATCCCGACAATCCTGTAGAGGCGTTGTTCAATTTGCTTAACTCGTGCCGCGAAGACACTGAATTGCCTTTTGCGCGGGCGGTGGGCTACCTTACGGGCAGGGTAGGCGGGAGGGCCGTGCGCGCGATCGCATGGGCGCCTGACTGGAGGCCGGCGAGCGGAGACATTTGCGTGAACAGACGCTATTCGGAAGAACAGATCCGCATGTATCTAGAAGAGGCCGCCAAAGGGGTGCCGGTGCGGGAGCTCTGCGCGCGTTATGGCTTCAGCGATGCCTCGTTCTACGGTTGGCGGGCCAAGTATGGCAGCAAGGTACGGCAACACGACCCGTCCGACAGCCGCAGATTGCGTCAGTTGGAAGAGGAGAATGCGCGACTCAAGAGTATGCTTGCGGATGCACTGCTCAAACTTGAGTTGCTGCGCAATCGTACCGGCCGGCACGGCGATGGCAAAAGCCATGGATAGGTTGGTCGCCGCATCGAGCCGGTTCCTCTTGCTACTGCAATGTCTCGCATGACATTGGTTTCTGGAGTTTTTTCGTGAAGAAGGTTTTTGCTGCCGCAGGCGCGATGGTGTGGCTCGGGATGTCCGCCGCTCAGGTTCATGCGGCGCCTCCGCAGGATCCGGGTACTCCGATAGTCGCGCCGCTGCCGCCGCGCATGCTCGATCCCGCGACGTCCACCGTCGAGGATACGGGGGGCACGCTCAGTGCCTCTCAGGTCGAGCGATGCCGCCAGTTACTCGACCAGATCAATGCCTTGCCGTCGGGGCCGCAGTGGGGGCAGGGCAAGTCGTCAGTGACGACGGCTGATGGCCGGACCTATTCCACGCTCGAGCGCGCGCCGGATCGCAAGCGCCTCGAGGAGGCGTACCGGCAGGAGTGCGCCCAGTCACGCAAGTAAGTTCTGATCCGCCGTTGCCAGGATGATGCCGGGTGTGACCAGGCGATTGTTGAAAGGGATGGTGGTTACATCCGTCATTGCAGGAGCAAACATGTTCCACTTGCGACGTTTCCTTGCCTGGTCGTTCGGGCTGATGTTGCTGGCCGGCGCAAGCAGCGCGCTGGCGCAGGCCAAACTGGACAAGCCACAGCTTGATCAGTTGCTTGCACCGGTTGCGCTGTATCCCGATGCACTGCTGTCGCAGGTGCTCATGGCATCGACCTATCCGGCGGATGTGGCTTCCGCCGCGGAATGGTCGAAATCGAATCAGAGTCTTTCGGGCGATGCGGCCACCAAGGCCGTCGAAGGCGAGCCGTGGGACCCAAGCGTGAAGTCGCTCGCCGCTTTTCCCTCCGTGATGGACATGATGGGACGTCAGCCGCAGTGGGTCGAGAGCGTGGGCGATGCGTTCCTGGCGCAGCCCGATGACGTGATGGACTCCGTGCAACGCCTGCGCGTACAGGCGCAGAAGGCGGGCACTCTCAAGTCCAACGAGCAGCAAAAGGTGGTCACGCAGCAGAGCGGCGGCACCACCATCGTCCAGATCGAGCCCGCCAGTCCGCAGGTGGTGTACGTGCCGTCGTACAACCCGACCGTGGTCTACGGCGCATGGCCCTATCCCGCCTATCCACCGGCCTACTACCCGCCGCCACCCGGATCGGTGTTCGCCACCTCGCTGGTGGCCGGCATTGGCTTCGGGCTTGGCGTGGCGGCTGTGAATTCGATGTGGGGCGGTTTCAACTGGGGTAGCCATGACGTCAACATCAACGTCAATCGATACAACAATATCAACGTGAATCAGCGGCTGGATGTCAATCGGTCCAACGTGAACTGGCAGCACAACCCCGCGAACCGTGGCAACGTGCCGTACCGGAATCAGAACGTTGCGAACCGGTTCGACGCGCAGCGTCAGCAGGGGCTGGCCAATCGCCCGCAGGGTGGTCAGCAGCGCCTGGGCCAGGCAGGTGGTGGTGTGCAGAACCAGCAGCGCCTGGGTCAGGGCGGAGGCGGTGTGCAGAACCAGCGTGACGCGGAGCGTCAGCGTGCGGCCCAGTCGTTCCAGGGGCGTACCGGCCAGTCGATTCCCGGACATTCGGCGCCGAACGTGAATCGCCAGGCTGGCGGGCAGAATCCGCGGCCGGCTGGCGCGGATCGTCAACGTGCCGATCAGGCCGATGCGCGCAACCGTGCGCGTGACAGCAACCGCAATAACGCGTTCAGCGATGCAGGCAATGGTGACCGGATGCGTCAGCAGGCAAACCGGGGCGATCGCAGCGGCTTCCAACACAACGCGGGCCAGATGCAGCAGCATTCCGCGCCGGCGAGATCTGGCGGGGGCATCCACGGCGGTGGTGGCGGTGGTGGTGGCTTCCACGGCGGCGGCGGTGGTGGCGGCTTCCAGGGCGGGGGCCATGCTGGCGGAGCAGGTGCGGGTGGCGGTCACCTTGGTCACGGCCGGAGGTAACGATGAAGCGTCAATCGAGGTTCGAATCCATGTTGCGTGCCGGCGCGTTGGCGATGCTGCTGAGCATGTCCGTTCCCGTTCTGGCCCAGCATGTCTATCCGACGCCGGATGCCGCAGCCGATGCGTTCGGCGATGCAGTGGCACGTAGTGACCCTGATGCGCTGAAGCAGGTGCTCGGCGCGAACTACGAGAAGCTGGTGCCGCCGGGGCTCAGCCAGAACGACATCTACGATTTCCTTGCCGCCTGGGCCAGCCATCATGCCGTCCAGCCCGATGGCGACAAGGCCGCACGTATCGAGGTGGGCGGTAGCGGCTGGACGTTCCCGGTTCCGCTGGCCAAGCGTAAAACCGGCTGGCAGTTCGATCTGGCTGCCGGCGAGCAGGAGATGCGGCGCCGCCGGATCGGGCGCAACGAACTCGTGGCGATGGATACGTTGCTGCAGCTCGCCGATGCCCAGCAGCGTTATGCGGAGCAGATTGGCAATGGCAAGTACGCCCATCAGCTCGTGAGTACGCCCGGCAAGACCAACGGGTTGTACTGGCCATCGGCCTCGGCCGAGAATGATAGCCCGCTTGGACCGGATGCCTTGGCAATGGGCCCCGAGGTGCCGCCCGAGGAAGCGTTCTACGGCTATCGCTATCGGATCATCGCACCGCCGAAGGGCAGCGACGCCAAGTTCGCGTTCATCGCCTGGCCCGCGCGTTACGGTGATAGCGGCATCCACTCCTTCATGGTCGATAGCGAGCGCCGTTTCTACGAGCGAGACCTAGGCAAGAGTACCGGCACGCGCGCGGGTGCCATGCGAGCGTTTTCGCCCGAGGGTTGGGAGCGGGCTGCAGATCGCTGATTCCGGATCCGAAGTCTCCGGCAATTGCGTCTAAGCCGGATCCGGACCGCGCAGCGTGATGCGGTCCGCTTCGGCGTGGACGTCTGACAGCCCTTTCTCGTCGACGATACGAAGCTGACGGTGCCGCACCGTGATCAGCCCGACGGACGCAAAGCGGGACAGAAGCCGCGAGACCGTCTCCAGCGTCAGGCCCAGGTAGCTGGCAATATCGTTGCGAGTCATCGCCAGCATGACTTCTCCCCCGTCGGTGCCGCGGCGGCGGTGTTCCGCAGCCTGATCGAGCAACAGCATGGCCAGCCGCTGCGCGGCCTTCATCGAGCCGATGGTCACCAGCAACTCGCGCTGCCGCAAGGCGTCGCGGTGAAGTAGAGCGAGCAAGGCGGCGTGAACCGCCGGATCTTCCTCGCAGCGCTTCGCTGTCTCCAGTGGCACCACACAGCATTCGGATGCCTGCAAGGCAATCGCGCTCGTGCCGAACTGCGGCGCGTCATTCGGCTCAAGGCCAGCTACGTCACCGGGGAGCATGAAGCCGGTCAATTGCCGCCATCCAAGTGCCGATTCGTACATCCGCTTGATGCCGCCGTGGCGCAATGGGTAGACCGCGCGTACCGGTTGGTCCTGCCTGAATAGCGCCTCGCCAGCTTGCAGATGCTTGCGCTCGGGGCTCAATGCGGGTCTGTCGGGCAACGAGGTGCCGCCGTGTGCACTTGCGCAAACGGATTGGAACGGGCACAGGGTGCAGCATGAGGCGCTGGGGGCTTGGTGGTCCAGTGGTATTGCCTCCTGGCAGGCATGGTGGACATTTTTTCCCGACAGTATAAGTGCCCACGAACATCGCTGATCGTGAGTCGATCTGCATTCTTTTAAACAGGCGTAGTAAGTTTTTTTGCGGCCTTCTTGGGGGAGAGGTCAGCATGTGCCCGGAAAGTAGAGAATTCTTTCAAAAATTCATGTTGTGTCTTCAAGACAATGTCGGAAAAGCGCCTCGTCGATTGTGTTATGCTGCATCGCACAATAAAGGAGGAGACCCGTTCTCAAGATGAACAGGAGTCTTCATATGGCCAAAAGCCTCTCTCCGGACTGGGATGCGCAGCTTCGACAAATTCGTCGCGCGCAGTTTCAGCCCGCGAAACAAATTCGTACATGGCTGGAGCGTCTGGAACTGGCGCCCCCAGCCACTCATCGCCAGCGCCACACCGCGCCAGGCGACGCCGGGCCGGCTGAATTGCCAGGCAACTGGCAGTCGCTGAATCTGGGCCTGACGCCGTTACCCGGCGAACTGGTCCCGCAACTCTCGTACCGGCTCTATATTCCGTCCGGCGCCAAGGGCGCATTGCCTGTCGTGGTGATGCTGCACGGATGTCAGCAAACGCCTGAAGCCCTGGCGGCTGGCACGCGCATGAACGCGCTGGCCGAGCGCGAAGGATTCATGGTGGCTTATCCGCAGCAGCCACTGCGGCGCTCCGTGCATCGGTGCTGGCAGTGGTTCGACCTCGCGGCCGGACAGGGCGGGCGCGAAGCACAGGCGCTGGCACTGCTGATCGACGAACTGGCAACCCGGCCCGATGTACGGATCGGTGAGATCTACCTTGCCGGGTTGTCGGCCGGTGCCGCGATGGCGGCTCTGGTGGCGTTGCGCTACCCGGACAAGGTCGCTGCCGTGGGACTGCACTCCGGTGTAGTGATCGGTGCGGCCGATTCGCCCCGGGCGGGCCTGAGGGCGATGCACGAGGGCTCGACGATCGAGCCCGCGCTATTGCTCGATGCTGCTGGCGTGACGCCCGGCGGCCCGGCCATGCCGGCCATCGTGTTGCACGGCATGGCGGACGAAGCGGTGCATCCGATCAACGGGCGTTTGCTGACGCAGCAGTTCCTGGCCTACAACGGCCTGGGTGGCAGCCTTGGCGGACAGATCGAAAGCGCAAACGATGCGCCGCTCGGCAAGGATGGCGAAGTTCGCGAAGCGCGCTTTGGCCGTTGGAATCGCGATCTGGTCCGACTGGTGGAAGTGGGGGGCCTGGGTCATGCGTGGAGCGGCGGAGATGCCACGGTACCGTACCACAGCAACATCGGCCCGGATGCGAGCTGGCTGATTTGGCAGTTTCTCCGTCAGCACAAGCGGGCGGCGTGACAACGCAGGACGGGGCCGGAAGCGCGCCCAAATGAAAAAGGGGGAAGGCTGTCAGCCTTCCCCCTTTTTCATTGTGCCAGCGCGGCAAGCGTGGCGAGCGCGATCAGGCGTGCCGCTTGCGTACGAACAGCGCCGTCACGATACCCATGATGCAGACGCCGACCACATAGTGGGCCGGGGCCAGCGAATCATTCTTGAGCATCAGCGAGACGATCACCGGCGTCAGTCCGCCGAAGATCGCGTACGAGACGTTGTACGAGAAGGACAGCCCGGAGAACCGCACTTGCGCTGGAAACGCGTGCACCAGCACGTAAGGTACGGCGCCAATCGTGCCGACGAAGAAGCCGGCCAGGGCGTACAGCGGCAGCAGCAGGTCGGGACGGGTGCCGATTGTCGTGTACAGCACGTAGGCCGTGGCAGCCAGCAGTGCGCCACCGATCGAAAGCGTCAGGCGCGCGCCGATGCGGTCAGCCAGGATGCCGGCCACCACGCAGCCGATCGACAGGCACAACGTTGCGGCGCTGTTGGCCACCAGCGCGGTGCGGGCGTCGAAGCCGTACAGCGTCTGGAGGTAGGTCGGCGTCAGCAGGATCACCACCACGATGCCAGCGGACAGCATCCACGTGAGCAGCATCGAGATGACAACGGCGCCGCGGTGGTCGCGCACGACCGTCTTGAGCGGCAGTTCGGCGGCCAGCGCCTTGCGTTGCTGCAGTTCCGCGAAGACCGGGGTTTCATGGAGCCAGCGGCGCAGGTACATCGAGCCGACACCGAACACGCCGCCCAGCACGAACGGCACGCGCCAGCCATGGTCGACGAGTTCCTGCGGATCGAATACGGCGTTGATACCTGTGGCTACCAGCGAGCCGAGCAGGATGCCGGCCGTCAGACCTGCAGTCAGCGTGCCGCAGGCATATCCGACGTGACGCTGGGGCACGTGTTCGGACACGAACACCCATGCGCCGGGGACTTCGCCGCCCACGGCGGCACCCTGCAGGATGCGCAGCACCAGCAGCGCCATCGGCGCCAGCAGGCCCACCGAAGCGTAGGTCGGCAGCAGGCCCATCAGCAGCGTCGGTACCGACATCAGCAGAATCGACAACGTAAACATTTTCTTGCGGCCGAGCAGGTCACCGAAGTGCGCCATGATGATGCCGCCTAGCGGGCGTGCCAGGTAGCCGGCCGCGAAGATGCCGAAGGTCTGCAGCATGCGCAGCCAGTCCGGCACGGATGCCGGGAAGAATAACTGGCCAATGACCTTGGCAAAGAAAACAAAAATAATGAAATCGTAGAACTCGAGCGCGCCGCCAAGTGCGGCAAGCGCGAGCGTCTTGTAATCCTGACCGGTCAGCGGGCGAGCGGCATGGCCGCCTTGCGCGCCCGAAGCCCCGGCAGTACTGCTGGAGGTGGACATGAAAAGACTCGCATGGATACATTCACATGCGAAGCGCGCAACACGGATGACGTGGAGGGGGACGGCCGAAGGGATAACAGCACGAACTGAGCGAACCGGAGGCCGGCGGGGTAAGCAGGCAGGCAGGCAACGGACGCTTCGCAAAGGCGTAACGATACCAGATCGGTCTGTCGCATCCCTGATTTTGTATAAATCGGATTACTAAATCGTCCTTTGCACTGCCATAATCCGTCTCCATAATGAAAAACAAGTGAAATCCGGGGCACAAAGCGCAGGCTGGCATGGGGCTGAGCCTGCGTGGGGTCGAACTACTCTGGGGTGACATGGCTTTCAAGGATTCCATCCAGGCCGCGACAGGGGCGGCCATGGCCACGCCTCGCAGACGCGTGGCCGTACGCGTCGCGGGTGGCGTGGTGGCCGCGCTGGCCGTATTCGGGCTGGCCGGCTATTTCGGTGGGCCGCCGCTGATCAAGTATCTGGTGGAGAAAAACGCCACCGAGGCGCTTGGGCGCAAGGTGACACTGGGCGAGGCGCATGTGAGGCCGTTCAGTCTGTCCGCCACGATCAACAATCTGACCATCTACGAACCCGACGGCAAGACGCCGATGGTGACGCTCGGCGAGGCCGAGGCCAAGACCTCGGCCGCATCGGTCTGGCACCTCGCGCCGGTCATCGATTCCCTTCATGTGGATGCGCTGTCCGTGCACGTCTTGCGCGATGCGAATGGCCGCATGAACTTTGCCGATGTGCAGGAACGCTTTGCCGCGCTGCCGCCGAAGCCGGCCGACGCCAAGCCCGCGCGATTCTCGGTCAGCAATATCGCGGTGACGAATACCAGCTTCGTCTATGAGGACAAGCTGCTCAATACCGTCCAGCGCGTGGAGAACTTCACGCTGACCCTGCCGTTCCTGTCAAACCTGCCCCACGACGTCACCCTGAACACGGCGCCGAGCCTGTTTGCGAAGATCAATGGGTCGCCGCTGGCGCTGGCTGGCACGATGCAGCCTTTCGCGGACAGCCGTGAAGCAAACCTCAACATCAACCTGGATGGGCTCGAGGTAGCGAAGTACATGGCGTTCGCGCCAAAGCTGAAGGATGCTGAAGTCAAGAGCGGGCTCGTGGATACCCGGCTCAACGTGGGCTTCCGTCAGGAAAAGGACAAGCAGGACCTGTACGTGTCCGGAACCATTGCCCTGCGCGACGCCGACGTGGTGACTCATGCGGGCGCGCCGCTGGTCAAGGCAGGACGGCTGGCGGTCGACCTCGATCGTGTGGAGCCGCTGGCCCACAAGGCGCACGTGAAGAGCATCGAACTGGACGGCTTCGGCTTGCTGGCAACCCGAGGCGCCGACGGCGCGCTCGATCTGGCGACGGCCTTCCTGCCGGAAGGTATGAAGACAGCGCCGGCCAAGGCTCCCGCAGCCGCACCGGCGACCGCCCCGGCCCCGGCCTCGGCGGTTGCCGCTTCGGGCGTGCAGGCTCCGCCCAAGGCCGAGGAGGTGCCGTGGTCCTACGCCGTCGACCGCATTGCGATCAAGGACGCGAAGCTGGGGTTTGTCGATGCGATGGCGCCCTCGGGGCCGGGCAAGCTGGACATCGGGCCCGTGAATGTCGATATCGCCAACCTGGCCAGCACCGGGGACAAGCCTGCCAAACTCGATGCCACGGTCACGATCGCCGATGGTCAGACCATCAAGCAGTCCGGGGAACTCGACCTCAAGAAGGGCACACTGAACGGCACGCTGGAAACTGCGGGCGTGCGCCCGCAAGGCTTCGCGGCGTGGTGGCCGCACGAGTTGCGCAGCCAGTTCGGTGATACCGGCATCAATGCCGAGCTGAATTACAAGATGGCGTGGTCGCAGCCGGTGCTCCAGTTCACGCTCGAGAAATCCCGGCTTGAGCTGTCACCGCTCTACGTGGCCACGCGCGAGCCTGTCAATCTGCCCGCTTCGGCTGGCAACGATGATCGCGCGACGAAAGCCGCGAGCCCGGCGCCGAAAGGCCGCGCGCAACGCGGCAACCGCGCTAGCCAGCGCGTGGCGGACACCGAGGGCGCCAATCTGCCGCTGCTCAAGGCTGACAAGCTCGTGCTGGATGACATCCAGCTCGACCTGGCCAAGCAGACGTTCGAAGCGGGGCAGGTATCGCTGGCCAAACCGCAGATCGCGGCAACGCGTGACCATAGCGGCCAACTGCTGGAGATGGCGCGGATCTGGGCCGTCGAATCAGCCGAATCCGCCGGCAAGCGGGCGCGTGCGCCGGCTGCGGCGACGGCCGCGACAAATGGCGGCGGCGCGGGAGCGCCGGGCTGGAAGGTGCGCGTCGGCAAGGTGGCGGTGGACGGCGGTTCCGCGCGCCTGGCGGACTATGAGCCGGCCGAGGCCAATCGCGGTCGCCCGGTCATTCACCAGTTCCGCAACATCGGATTCACCAGCGGCACCGTGACTTGGCCGCTCTCGCCGGGAGCGGTGCCGATGAAGCTGCACGCCGAAAGCGGGCGCAAGGGAGTGATGAACATCGACGGACAGGTCACGCCGACCGGTCCGGCCGCGCAATTGCAGCTCGATATGCGCGAACTCGACATCGCGCCGTTGCAGCCCTACATGGCTGACCGCTTCAACGCTGCGTTGCGCAGCGGGGCGCTGACGCTCAAGGGCAAGGTTGCCTACGAGGCGCCGGCCGGCAAGCCGATAGCGGTGCGATTCAATGGCAACGTGATGGCCGGTAACGTGCGTACGGTGGACCGTGTCACCGGCGACGACTTTCTGCGCTGGCGCTCGCTGGCCGTGAGCGGCATCGACTTCAACATGAACGATGCCAAGGGGCCGCTCCAGCTCGGGGTCAACAACGTGGCGTTGTCCGATTTCTACGCCCGGGTGATCCTGAACGCCAATGGCCGGCTGAACCTGCAGGACGTGATGGCGGGTGGCGCGGCAAAGGGCCAGCCAGCGCCGTCGACCAGCCTGACCCAGGCGAATCCGGCTTCGGCACCCGAAGCCAAGCCCGAGGCCAAGCCGGAGACGCCGGCCGCACCCGCGCAGGCAGCGGGGCCCAAGCCGGTTATCCGTCTGGGCGGTGTTTCCATCGACAAGGGGAACATCAACTTCTCGGACTTCTTCATCAAGCCGAATTACTCTGCCAACCTGACCGGCATGAAGGGGTCGATCTCCAAGGTCTCCACGGGGGATCCGACGCCGGCAGATCTGGTGCTGGATGGCCGGCTCGACGATGATGCTCCCGTCAATATCAGCGGCAAGATCAATCCGCTGGGCGAACAGCTCTTCCTCGATATCGCCGCCAAGGCGGACGGCGTGGAACTGACGCGTCTGACGCCTTACGCGGCCAAGTACGCGGGCTACCCGATCACCAAGGGCAAGCTGAACGTCGATGTGGCGTACAAGATCGAGAATGGCAAGCTCGATGCGAAGAACCACCTCTACCTGGACCAGCTCACGTTCGGCGACAAGGTGGACAGCCCCGACGCGGTCAAGGTGCCCGTGTTGCTGGCGGTATCGCTGCTCAAGGACCGCAATGGCGTGATCGACATCAACCTGCCGGTCTCGGGCTCCTTGTCTGATCCGGAGTTCAGCATCGGCGGTGTCATCCTGCGCGTGATCGTGAACCTGCTGGCCAAGGCGATCACCTCGCCGTTCGCGCTGATTGCCCATGCATTTGGCGGCAACGCGGAAGAGCTGGGTTATATCGAGTTCGCGCCGGGTTCTTCCACGTTGACCGACGACGCGCACAAGAAGATCGAGACCATCGGCAAGGCGCTCGCCGACCGGCCTTCGCTCAATCTGGAAATCAGCGGCCGGATCGACCCCGACACCGATGCCGATGGCGCGCGCCGCGTCTGGCTGAACCAGCGCGTCGCCGAAGCCAAGCAGCGTGATCTGCGCCGTTCGGCACAGGCAGGCGCGCAGGCGGAAGAGGGCGAGGGCGGCGAGCAGGGCGCCACGGTCACCGTATCGCCTCAGGAATATCCGAAGTACCTGGAAGCGGTGTACAAGCGCGAGTCGTTCAAGAAACCTCGCAACTTCATCGGCCTGACCAAGTCGCTGCCGCCGGCCGAGATGGAGAAGCTGCTGCTCGAACATGCGCCCGTGACCGATACGGAACTGCGCGCGTTGGCGGAGCAGCGGGCGTTGACGGTCAAGCAGGCGCTCGAGCGTGATGGCAAGGTGCCTAACGCCCGGCTGTTCCTGACCGCGCCGAAGCTCAACGCGGAAGGGATCAAGGACAAGGGCAAGCCCAACCGCGTCGATTTCTCGATCCGTCAATGATGGAACGCGTGCCGGCGTTTGAATGAAATGCTCGAACGCCGGCATGGAGACCGTCATCGAAAACCGCGTATCATGCGCCCCCGAAACTTGAATCGATAACGGGAGCGAGATGTGCAGCAGGAAGCAGTAGCCTACAAGACTTGGGTTTGCCTGATTTGCGGCTGGGTGTACGACGAGGAACTGGGCTTGCCCGAAGAAGGCATTGCCGCAGGCACGCGCTGGGAAGACATTCCGGACGACTGGCGCTGCCCGGAATGCGATGTGGGTAAGGGCGATTTCTCGATGATCGAGATCTGAGGTCAGGTCACGGCGCTTCGCGCTGGGTCGCCGGTCGACAGATGCCCGCGCGCCGTCGCTTTTGCGCGCAGCGCGTATAGCGCATCCGGTACGGGTGGCTGCAGCGCCACAACGCCGTGCCCACGGTCACGACCAGCAGCGCCACCATCACGGTGGCGAGCATAAGAAGAGACATCGCGCCTCCTTCTCGCCTGCAGCCGCTCTGGCCGTTCTGCCTAGCGGCGTACTCTCTCTAACTGGTGTCCTGTTCGATCGCCGATCGCTAGATCAGCAGTGGCAGGGCTTCCAGCACCAATACCCCAAGCAGGACTCCCAAGATCGCGCCGGCGCAACGGCAACTGATACGCAACGCCTTGGCCGCAACTGGAATCGCGCCCATCGCCAACAGGCCGACGAGTGCCATGGGGATCAGGAATACAAGATCGTGCGCCTGTAACTGAAGATGCAGCATGGCGGTCTCCTATCTTGTTTCTTTGTTCTTCCAGTATAGGCAGTGTGTGGCGAATACAAGGCTGTAGTGCTTGGGGTTGTCCCGTACTGTTTGCGTCATGTCATGCTCTGCCAAGTATCTCGCGCGAGACTTGGCCCGAAGCCGCTTGTACCGTTGACAGCGCACCTGGACGGTTTCCCACGCGGTTTTCCTGTCGTGTCAGCCGTATTGATGACGAGTGTCCTATGCTGGACGCACGGGGTCACCAAAGCAGACTGAAGCAGACTGGAGGACGCTATGGAACTACATATGCATTCGCACCACTACATGCGTCGCCTGCCGGACTGGACGGCGGCCGCCGTGTCCGGGCTCGCGGCCGGTGCGCTGCTGATCGTGGTGGAGATGTTCTGGTCGACGATGGTGGCCGGCGTTCACCCATGGGGCACCACGCGCATGGTTGCCGCAATCGTGCTCGGGCGCGATGTTTTGGAGAACTCGTTCTTCAGCGTCAGCACGGTCGCCGCAGCGTTGATCATTCACTTCGTGCTCGGCGCGATACTCGGCTGCGTGCTGTGCGCGATCATCGCGCCGTTCCAGCTCGATTCGAGCGTCGGCATGTCGCTACTGGTCGGGGCGGTATTCGGCCTGGTGGTGTACATGTTCAACTTCTACGTGATGACAAGCGCCTTCCCGTGGTTTGTCGACCAGCGTGGCTGGCATACGCTGGTCGGACACCTCATCTTCGGGATGGCCATCGCTATCTGCTACTGGAAGCTGGAGTCGCGCGACGTATCTCGTTAGATACTTGCCGTGAAATCCTGTACCGAATACATCATGTGCTGATGGTCTGATTGCGTCGCGCACTTTGCCACTACACGGGGCCGCGCGTGGCCACGATGGCGGATTGGGAAGTAAGCTTCCCCTCCGCCATTTTTTATTGTGGCCATGCGCGTCCTGGCGCACCGATATCGGCACGATGTCGCCTTGCCGTGACCTGAAACGATGCACTAGTCTTAATCCACCTGTGCAGACTGCGCATTCCTCGCGGCTTTTCGTCCGCGCGGAGGAGGGGGTCATGGCGATCGCCATCGCACTCGTCATCATTGTCGTTGCCTCGGTGCTCTTTCATTTCCTGAGCCCCTGGTGGGCGACACCGCTGGCGTCCAACTGGAAACAGATGGACGACACGCTGACCATTACCCTCGTCATCACCGGCCTGTTCTTCGTCGTCATCAACCTGCTCGTCGGATACATCGTCTGGCGCTTCCGTCATCGCGCGGGGCATCGCGCTGCCTATGCACCGGAGAACCCGAAACTGGAGCGCTGGCTGATCGGGCTGACCGCCGTGTGCATCATCGCGTTGCTGGCGCCGGGCCTGATCGTCTACGCGGAGTACGTGCGGCCACCACACGATGCGATGGTCATGGAGGTGGTGGGGCAGCAGTGGCAATGGGCGTTCCGCTTCCCCGGCAAAAGTGGCCAGCTCGGTACCACGGACCCCCGATTCGTCAGCGGCACGAATCCACTCGGCTTGAATCCCGATGATCCAAATGGACAGGACAACATACTCGTCATGGGGCCGGAGGTACACCTGCCGCTGAACCGGCCCATCAAGGTGCTCCTGCGCTCGAAGGACGTTTTGCACGATTTCTATGTGCCACCGTTCCGCGCGCGCATGAACATGGTGCCCGGCATGGTCACATCGTTCTGGTTCACGCCCACCAAGACGGGCCGCTTTGACATTCTTTGCGCGCAACTCTGCGGTCTGGGCCACTACAACATGCGCGGCCACGTCGTGGTCGAGGAGCAGGCCGCCTTCGACACGTGGCTTGCGAAGCAGCAGACGTTTGCGATGACGCTGGCGAAGGTCGCCGCTCCCACCGCTGTGCCGGCCGAAGGCGCCGCTGTGGCGGGCGCGTCGGCTAGTGCCGCCGATCTCGTGGCGCAGGGCCGCGCACTGGCGCAAAGCAAAGGATGCGTGGGATGCCATAGCGTCGATGGCAGCGTGGGTGTCGGCCCAAGCTGGAAGGGCCTGTACGGCAGCACGCAGACCTTCAGCAACGGCAGCAGCGCGACCGTGGACGATGCGTTCCTGAAGACGGAGATCGAGGACCCGCAGGCCCGCATCGTCAAGGGCTTCGGGCCGGTGATGCCCAAGTTGCCTGTTACCGATGCCGACGTGGTGGCGCTGTCGGCGTATATCCGTTCGCTGGGTGCCGGCGCAACGGGGGCCCCGCAGGCCGGCAAATAGCGGCCCGGCACACAGTCAGAAATCGGAGAGCGAAAGATGGCCTATGCCGATGATGCCGCCCACCACGGTCCACAGAGTTTCTGGACGCGCTACATCTGGAGCCAGGACCACAAGGTGATCGCCGTGCAGTACACGCTGGTCGCCATCGTGGTCGGGCTGATCGGCGTGACGTTGTCGAATCTGATGCGGATGCAATTGGGCTTTCCGGGGAGGTTCGATTTCATCGACGCCAATCGCTACTACCAGTTCGTGACGATGCACGGGATGATCATGGTGATCTACCTGCTGACGGCGCTGTTTCTTGGCGGTTTCGGCAACTACCTGATCCCGCTGATGGTCGGCGCGCGCGACATGGTATTCCCGTTCCTGAACATGCTCAGTTTCTGGGTCTACTTCCTGTCGGTGCTTGTGCTGCTCGCCAGCTTTTTCGTGCCGGGCGGACCCACTGGCGCGGGCTGGACGCTCTATCCACCGCAGGCAATCCTGCCCGGCACGCCAGGGCATGACTGGGGCATCATCCTGATGCTGGTGTCGCTGCTGATCTTCATCGTGGCGGCTACCATGGGTGGCCTGAACTACGTGACCACGGTGCTGCAGGCGCGTACCGAGGGCATGACGATGCTGCGGATGCCGCTGGCCGTTTGGGGCATCTTCATGGCGACGATTCTCGCACTGCTGGCGTTCCCGGCGCTGTTCGTCTCCGGTGTGATGATGCTGCTCGACAAGACGCTCGATACCAGCTTCTTTATGCCCGCAGTTGTCTCGATGGGGCAGCAGCTCAACTACAAGGGCGGCAGCCCTCTGCTGTTCCAGCACCTGTTCTGGTTCTTCGGTCATCCCGAGGTTTATATCGTCGCGCTGCCCGCGTTCGGGATCGTCTCCGATCTGATCAGCGTGCATTCGCGCAAGAGCATCTTCGGTTATCGCACGATGGTGTGGGCGATTCTGGCCATCGGTGTGTTGTCCGTGGTGGTGTGGGCGCACCACATGTTCGTGAGCGGCATGAATCCGTACTTCGGCTTCTTCTTCGCCACCACGACGCTGATCATCGCGGTACCCACCGCCATCAAGGTCTACAACTGGGTGATCACGCTGTGGCAGGGCGACATCCATTTCTCGGTGCCAATGCTGTTCGCCATCGCCTTCATCAGCACGTTCGTGATCGGCGGCCTGACGGGCCTGTTCCTCGGCAATGTCAGCGTGGACATTCCGTTGTCGAACACCTACTTCGTCGTGGCGCACTTTCATATGGTGATGGGCGTCTCGCCGATCCTGGTCGTCTTCGGCGGGATCTACCACTGGTATCCGAAAGTCACCGGACGCTTGCTCAACGACACGCTTGGCCGCATTCATTTCTGGATCACGTTCGTCGGCACCTACGCCATCTTCTTTCCGATGCACTACCTCGGTATTCTGGGGATGCCGCGGCGCTACTACGCGTGGCAGGGCTATGACTTCATACCCGAGTCCGCGCACACGCTGAACATGTACATCTCGATCGCAGCGTTCATCGTCGCGGCGGCGCAGTTGCTTTTCATCTTCAACCTCGCATGGAGCGTGCGGCGTGGACAGCCTGCAGGCGCCAACCCGTGGCGTGCCGCCTCGCTGGAATGGCAGACGCCGCAGACGCCGCCGGCGCACGGCAACTGGGGTGCGCATCTTCCCGTGGTCTATCGCTGGGCCTACGCGTACAGCGTGCCGGGTGCGAAGGAGGACTTCATTGCGCAGAATGCGCCGCCAGACGCAGGTGGGAGCGAACCTGAGCCACACGCGAGAAGGGGGGCCGTGGCATGAAAGCCGAATCGTTCGCGGTGGATACGGGTGGCGGCGTCTTCCGGGCTTCGCGTGAAGCACCCGGAGGCGGCCCCGCCGGTGGCGACGCCTTGCATGGACATGGGGCCCGCACCCCCGGCAGCTTAGGGTTGTGGGTATTCATGGGCGTAGTCACGGCGCTGTTCACCTTGTTTCTGGCCGCCTACATCATGCGCATGGACAGTCCGGACTGGCAGCGCATTGCGCTGCCGTGGCAGGTGTGGTTGTCCACGGCCGTGCTCGCCGCCGCGTGTGTGGCGATGGAGATCGCCAGGCGGGCGGCGCACTCGGGCCGCATGGTGAGAGCACGTCATGCGTTTCGCCTTGGGGGGATGGGCGCCGTGGCGTTCGTTGGCGTGCAGTTGTGGGCGTGGCAGGCGCTGTACGCGGTTCACGTCGTTCCCGCGAACAATCCGGCGGGCAGTTTCTTCTACCTGCTCACGGCCATGCACGGTCTGCACATGCTTGGCGGGCTGGTGGCCTTCGCGTTTGTGGCGGTGGATCGCGGTAGTGGCACGCGCACGGTGACGCGTATCGGGCTGTGCGCGCGCTATTGGCACTTCCTGTTGGCGGTATGGGTCGTGTTGCTCGGCGCGCTGGGCTGGCTTACGCCGGAGCTCGTCGCGTACATCTGTGGCAGGTCTTGACGGAGAGCGCCCATGCATTCCCAAGTTCCATCTTCGGCAGGATCGCATCCGGAAGCCTGGAATCCGCCGGGCGGCTTCAGGGGCCTCGTCGCTGATTGGTCATCCGACCAGCGCGCATTCAAGGTGTCCTGGGGCAAGGCGATGATGTGGATTTTCCTGCTTTCCGACACCTTCATCTTCAGTTGCTTCCTGATCGGCTACATGACCGTGCGCATCTCCACCACAGCGCCATGGCCGGACACCAGCAAGGCTTTCGCCGAGAACATCGGCGGTCATACGCTACCGCTGATCCTGATCGCAATCATGACCTTTGTGCTGATCACCAGCAGTGGCACGATGGCGATGGCCGTGAATTTCGCCTATCGTCGCGAGCGACGTCCCTGCGGCCTGCTGATGCTGGCGACCGCTGCGCTCGGGGCGACGTTCGTCGGTCTGCAGGCGTTCGAATGGACCACGCTGATCGTGCACGAGGGCGTGCGGCCCTGGGGCAATCCAATGGGGGCCGCGCAATTCGGCTCCACGTTCTTCATGATTACCGGCTTCCACGGCTTTCACGTGACCTGCGGCGTGATCTACCTGCTGACGATCGCCAGCAAGGTCGTGCGCGGGCACTACGAACCAAGCGGCAACTACCAGGTCGTGGAGATCGCCGGCCTCTACTGGCACTTCGTCGATCTGGTCTGGGTCTTCATCTTCGCGCTGTTCTATCTCTGGTGAGGGCGACCATGGCATCGACACCCATCACTCCGGCCCCCGAAGCGTCCGAGGCGGCCCACGGTGGCCACGGCAAACAGGAACATCCTATCGGCCTGTATCTGAAGGTCTGGGGACTGCTGTTCGTGCTCTCCACGATGCCCTATCTGGTGGACTACTTTGGGTTCACGGGATACCTGCGCTGGTTCCTGATTCTGCTGCTGATGATCTTGAAGGCCGGCCTGATCGTCAGCGTATTCATGCACATGGCATGGGAGCGCATGGCGCTGATCTGCGCGATCCTGATCCCGCCGCTGTGCCTGCTCGTGCTGGTATTTCTCATGGCGGCAGAAGCGGATTACACTTTCCTGACTCGTGGCGTGTTTTTCCACTGAAGTCGCATGATGGAATGCGATGGGGCGCCGCGCAACCCGATCGAGGACTCCGCCGCCCATGCACGCTGCTACCGAAAGCATCCTGATCTACAACCACGGCCGCGATCCCGAGCGGCTGACGATGAAGCTTGCGGCGATCGCAGCCGACCCGTTCGCTTTCTTCCGAGGCACCAACCACCTGTACGCGGCGTCGCTCGAGCGCGAGGCCGGGCTGCTCGATGCGCCTTGCACCTATGTGTGTGGCGATCTCCATGTGGAGAACTTCGGCACGTTCAAGGGTGACAACGGACTTGTGTACTTCGACCTGAACGATTTCGACGATGCCATGTTGGCGCCGCTGACGGTCGACGTTATCCGCATGTTGTCGAGCGTGCTGGTGGCCGGAGAGAGCATTGGCCTGTCGGAAGCCGATGCCCGCACGGCCTGCGCACAGATGCTGTCGGTCTACACGGCCATGCTGCGTGCGGGCAAGCCGCGCTGGCTGGAACGTGCGACGGCGAGCGGTCTAGTGGCCACGCTGCTACGGCAGGTCAAGCGCCGCAAGCGCGGCGCGCTGCTGAACGCGCGTACGGAGATGCGTGGCGGGCGGCGGCGTTTGAAGTTCGACGGCCATGCGCTGCGCGCGGACAAGATGCAGCGTGAACGCGCTTCCGAAATTCTGGGGATCTACTCGAAGCAGGAACATCACGGTCATCGCTTCGTCGCAGAAGACTCGGCGCGACGCGTGGCGGGTGTGGGTAGCCTGGGGCTTGAACGCTACGTCGTGCTGGCGCATGAGCGTGACATGCAGGCAAGTCAGCGGCTTATCGATATCAAACGCGCGGCACCGAGCGCCTGGATCGGGATGCGCTCACGCGGCCAACCGCGCTGGGGCAGCGATGCGCAACGCGTGGCGACCATCCAGCAGATCATGCAGGCCGCATCGCCCGCACTGTTCTCATACGTGCCGCTGGGCAAGGCTTCGTACCTGGTCAAGAGCTTGCAACCGAGCACCGACCGCGTGAATCTGGAGCACTGCCGGGACAAGACTGTGTTGCAGGACGTGTTCGCCACGATGGCGCGTGCCGCAGCCTCGGCCCATCTGCGTGGCTGTGGCCATCAGGCGGCGGATCGTGTCGAGCAGTTGCAGGATTTCGCCGCAGGTGGGCGCTGGCAATCCACTGTGCTGCGGCTGGCAAAGCACGGGCGCGATGTTTCGCTCGCGCAGTGGAAGCAGTTCCGGGAGGACTATGCGAAGGCGCGGGGGAAAGGCGCCTGATCAACTGAGCAGCTAATCAACTGAGCGGTTGTTCGGTTGTTCCCCTCTCACATTGCATGTGAGAGGGGAGAACCCAGCGAATTACGCCATCAAACCTGGGTAATAAACTTGGTCACCAGATAACCGTCGAAGGTCTCCTGGCCACCTTCGCTGCCGATACCCGAATCCTTGATGCCGCCAAACGGGGTCTCGGCCAGCGCCATGCCGAAGTGGTTGATGTTGACCATGCCGGCTTCAAGTCCGTTCGATACAAGGTTGGCCGTCTTCAGAGAGTTGGTGAAGACATACGAGGCCAGGCCGAACGGCAGGCTGTTGGCGCGACGCAGCACTTCTTCCGCATCCTTGAAGCGCGTGACCGGGGCTACCGGGCCGAACGGTTCATCGACCATCAGCTTGGCATCGTCGGGCAGGTCCGTGACGACGGTCGGCGCGAAGAAGAAGCCCTTGTCTCCGATGCGTGAGCCGCCGGCGACGATCTTGCCGCCGCGATGGCTGGCATCGTCCAGGAACTGCTCCATCGATGCGATTCGGCGCTCGTGTGCGAGCGGGCCCATCTGGGTGCCGTCGTCCAGGCCGTTGCCGACCTTGATCGAGCCGATGACCTCAGTGAAGCGCGCCAGGAACTTGTCGTAGGCCTTTTCCTGAACATAGAAGCGCGTGGGCGATACGCAAACCTGGCCGGCGTTGCGCAGCTTGAAGCGGGCCAGCATTTCGGCGGCCGGTTCGATGTCTGCGTCGTCAAACACCAGCACGGGCGAGTGGCCGCCCAACTCCATCGTCACGCGCTTCATGTGCGCGCCGGCCATCGCGGCAAGCTGCTTGCCCACCGGTACCGAGCCGGTGAAGGAGATCTTGCGCACGATCGGTGATTCGATCAGATAGGTCGAAACTTCGCTCGGCACGCCCCATACGATATTCAGCACGCCCGGGGGCAGGCCTGCATCGTGGAACAGACGGGCCAGCGCCACCACGGCGCTCGGGGAGTCTTCCGGACCTTTCAGGATCAGCGTGCAGCCGGCGCCCAGCGCAGCCACGATCTTGCGGATGGCCTGGTTGAACGGGAAGTTCCAAGGCGTGAACGCGGCGCAAACGCCGATCGGCTCGCGCACCACGATCTGGCGCACCGCCGGGTTGCGCGGCGGAATCACGCGGCCGTAGATACGGCGACATTCCTCGGCGTGCCATTCGGCATGTTCGGCGCAGATCATCACCTCGCCCACGGCTTCGGCCAGCGGCTTGCCCTGGTCCAGCGTGATGTCGCGGCCGATTTCCTTGGCGCGGGTACGGGTCAGTTCTGCCACGCGGCGCAGGATCTGCGAGCGTTCCAGCGGCGACGTTTTCTTCCAGGTTTCGAAGGCGCGCTGCGCGGCAGCCAGCGCACGATCCAGGTCGGCAGTGGTGGCGTGTGGCAGCTTGCCGAGCAGTTCCTGCGTCGCCGGGTTTATGACGTCCTGCTCGCGGCGGTCGCCTCCCTTGATGAATTCTCCATCGATGTAGAGGGCGAGATCCTGGTACATGCCTGTCTCCTGAAGGAAATGGACGGCGCAGCGAAAGGGGCGCGCCGCGGGTGGTCGAAGAATGAAAGCGCAAGCTTAACGCTTTGGACGGAAGTCCGCACTGGCAGACTTGCGGGCGATTATCGCCCTGCCGCAACGGTCATGTGCACGGCGGCTGGCATGGTGCCCAGCCAGGGACTAGACTGACACGTTCGCAACCCTCGCACTGCTGCGGTGCGGAAAAACCTGTCCCAATGAAGCCTGACGCCAGACTGACCACCGGCCCGATCGGCCGCACGCTGCTGATGTTCTCGCTGCCGGTGCTTGGCAGCAACATCCTGCAGTCGCTCAACGCCTCGATCAATTCGGTCTGGGTTGGCCGATACCTTGGCGAGGCGGCGCTCACGGCCACGTCGAACGCCAACATCATTCTGTTTTTCCTGCTCGGTGTGGTGTTCGGGATCAGCATGGCCAATACGATCATGATCGGCCAGGCAGTCGGCGGACGCGACATCGAAGAGGCGCGACGCGTGGTGGGCACCAGCACCACGTTCTTCGTAGGCCTGTCGGTGCTGGCCGCCGTGCTGGGCTTTGTCTTCACGCCGCATATCCTGGCCGCGATGCATACGCCGGACGATGCCACGCCGCTGGCCATCATCTACCTGCGCATCATCTTCATCGCGCTGCCGTTCATGTACTTCTACAACTTCGTGATGATGACGCTGCGCGGCGCCGGTGACTCGCGCACGCCGTTCTACTTCATGTTGCTGTCGGTGGTGCTGGACGTTGTGCTGAATCCCGTGCTGATCTTCGGGGTAGGCCCGATTCCCCCGCTCGGCATCGCGGGCTCGGCGCTCGCCACGCTGATTGCGCAACTGACCAGCCTGGCGGCGATGATCGGGTTGCTGTACCGGCGCAGGCACTTCCTGCTGCTGCACCGGGAGCAACTTGCGCTGCTCCGGCCGGACATGGCGATCCTGCGCGCGCTGGTGATGAAGGGGCTGCCGATGGGCCTGCAGATGGTGGTGATCTCGTCGTCGGCCATCGTGATGATGTCGCTGGTCAATACGTACGGCTCGCGGACGACCGCGGCCTACGGTGTGGCATCGCAGCTCTGGACCTATGTGCAGATGCCGGCCCTGGCGGTTGGCGCCAGTGTGTCATCGATGGTCGCGCAGAACGTGGGGGCAGGACTGTGGGTGCGTGTGGCGCGTGTCACGCAGGTTGGCATGCTCTTCAACGTGTTGATGACCGGCGCGCTGGTGGCGCTGGTCTATGTATTTAATCGTCACTCGCTTGGTCTGTTCCTGGGGGAGGACAGCGTCGCGATCGAGATTGCTCAGCACATCAACAACGTGGTGCTGTGGTCGTTCATCCTGTTTGGCTTCACCATTGTCGTGTTCGGCGCCGTGCGCGCCACGGGCGCCGTCATGGCGCCGCTGGTCATTCTGTTCGTGTCGATGTGGCTGATCCGGCTGCCGTTCGCGTGGCTGCTCGGCCCGCACATCGGCGCCGAATCGATCTGGTGGAGCTTCCCACTCGGCTCGGTGGTGTCGGTGCTGCTTTCGTTCGGCTACTACCGATATGGCAATTGGCGCCGCAGCCATATCCTGCCGGTCGCGCCACATCCGGAAGCGGTGGGGAATGCACCCGACACCAGCATGGGCGTGCCATGCGAGGATGCCGATGCGGGCGCGGAAGCCGATGCGGGAGTCGCACGACAACCTTCCTAATGCATCCAGACAGGTTTCTGAATGTATGGATGAGAGACATTTGATCATGTCGCTTACGCACCGCCCAGCGGTGTAAGCAAGTCGAAAGCTGCGCGGCATCCTTTGCCGCGCAGTGCCGCGCCAATCCGCGTTCTTCCCTTTCAAACACCTTTCCACACCGTCTTTCATTTAACTTTCAGTGGTGCATTCGGTTGCCCACTGAATACGTCACAACGTGATGGAAATGAAAAATCGACGCGAGCGCTGAGGATTGGGGGATACCCTACACCCCAGACAAATGAAAGGAGCCTGAAAGTTCCCGACTCTACTGTTCGCTGCGATGAACGTGTCGAAGTTGATACGTTCGCCGTGGAGATACCCCAGAGCCGGTGTGTCGCACGGTGCCGCAATTCACAACCTTGAGGAGAATCGTTTTGCGCATACGCAGCCAAAAGGACTTTGCCTCCGGCCTGATGTTTATTCTGGTCGGTCTGGGCTTTTCCTTCGTCGCGCGCGGCTACAGCATGGGGACGGCCGCCAAGATGGGCCCCGGTTACTTTCCGTTCCTGCTTGGCCTGGTACTGGCCATTCTGGGCGCGCTGGTGTTGATGGGGTCGATATCGTCAAAGGGTGAAGAAGATCAACTTGCCCGCTGGGACCTGAAGACGCTTCTGTGGATTCTCGGTTCCGTCGTGCTGTTCGGCCTGTTGCTCAAGCCGCTCGGCATGGTGCTGTCGGTGTTCGTGCTGGTGATGGTGTCGTCGATGGCCAGCCATGAGTTCAGCTGGAAGGGTGCCCTGCTCAACAGCGTGGTGCTCGTGCTGATCGCCCTGGGCGCCTTCGTGTACGGCATCAACCTGCAGATGCCGGTCTGGCCTGCCTTCATTACCGGCTAAGGAGTCGCCCGAAATGGAATTGTTTGACCATCTTGCCCTGGGCTTCTCCACGGCATTGTCGCTGCAAAACCTCGCGTACGCGTTCCTGGGCTGCGTGCTCGGGACGCTGATCGGCGTGCTTCCGGGCCTTGGGCCTCTGGCAACCATCGCCATGCTGCTGCCGGTGACGTACTCGCTGCCGCCGGTGGCCGCGCTGATCATGCTGGCCGGTATTTACTACGGTGCGCAGTATGGCGGTTCGACCACCGCTATTCTGGTGAACCTGCCGGGCGAATCGTCGTCGGTGGTGACCACGATCGACGGCTACCAGATGGCACGTCGTGGCCGCGCTGGTGTGGCGCTGGCTACTGCTGGCCTTGGTTCGTTCTTCGCTGGCTGCGTGGCCACGCTGATCCTGGCTGCGTTCGCTACGCCGCTGTCGGAACTGGCGTTCAAGTTCGGTCCCGCCGAGTACTTCTCGCTGATGGTGCTGGGCCTGATCGGCGCCGTGGTGCTGGCTTCGGGCTCGCTGCCGAAGGCCGTGGCGATGATCGTGCTGGGTCTGCTGATGGGCCTGATCGGTACCGACGTGAACTCGGGCGCCGCGCGCTTCTCGTTCGACGTACCTGAACTGACCGACGGCATCGACTTCGTGGCACTGGCCATGGGTATGTTCGGCTTCGCGGAAATCATCGCGAACCTCGAGCAGAAGGAAGCCCGTGAGACGTTCACGAACAAGGTCACGAACCTGTGGCCGACCAAGGAAGACTTCAGGCGCATGATTCCGGCGGTGCTGCGTGGCACGGCGCTGGGTTCGGCACTGGGTATCCTGCCGGGTGGCGGTGCTGCGCTGGCTTCGTTTGCGGCCTACTCGCTGGAAAAGAAGACGTCGAAGTACGCTCACGAGTTCGGCAAGGGCGCGATCGAAGGCGTGGCAGGTCCGGAATCGGCCAACAACGCCGCTGCTCAGACCTCGTTCATCCCGCTGCTGACGCTGGGCATTCCGCCCAACGCCGTGATGGCGCTGATGGTCGGTGCGATGACGATTCACAACATCCAGCCTGGCCCGCAGGTGATGAGCAGCAACCCCGCGCTGTTCTGGGGCCTGATCGCTTCGATGTGGATCGGCAACCTGATGCTGATCATCCTGAACCTGCCGATGATCGGCGTGTGGGTGAAGCTGCTGACCGTGCCGTATCGCTTCCTCTACCCGGCGATTCTGGTCTTCTGCTGCATCGGCGTGTACTCGGTGAACAACCAGACGTTCGACGTGTTCATGGCTGCTGCCTTCGGCGTGATCGGTTACCTGTTCCTGAAGCTGAAGTGCGAACCGGCACCGCTGCTGCTGGGCTTCGTGCTCGGACCGATGATGGAAGAGAACTTCCGCCGCTCGCTGCTGCTGTCGCGTGGTGACTTCACCGTATTCGTGACGCGTCCGCTGTCGATGGGCCTGCTGATTGCTGCTGCCGCACTGGTGGCCGTGGTGGCACTGCCGTCGATCAAGGCGAAGCGCGAAGAAGCGTTCCAGGAAGAGTAATCCTGACGACAAGCGCCGGCGTCACGCCGGCGCGAACCGAGTAAGCTTTCGGGGGTGCCAAAAGCGCCCCCGTTTCTTTGAAGCACTGAAAGGACTGCCCGACTGCGCTGCAGTCATGGGCTGCGCACGATGATTCGATTCTCCGCACCGCTAGTTGCGTTGCCTGCGCCCATGAAAACGCCATCGCTCGATCGTATCGTTTCCAGGCTTTATATCCTCCGGCTTGTCCAGGCCAGTCCATCCACGGTATTCAACCTGATGGAGCGGCTGCGCGAGCGAGGCATCGACAAGAATATCCGCGCGCTGCGCCCAATCCTGCGTAGCCTGATGATGGCGCGATCCATTACCGCCGAACTTGTCGAGGGAAATGGCCGCGTCTACAGCATCACGGATGCGGGACGGGCCGAGCTGGACGCCTACCTCGCCCATCTCAACGTCCTTCAGGACGACATGAGCGATACAGTCGAATAAACCAATGCAAATGCCGGTACGTTGCCTGGAATGAGGCGCGGTACCGGCATTGTCACGTATGCATTGTCAGCATCAGGGTTTCACGAACGAGGCATTCATCAATGTCGCTAGCTTCGTTCACGAGAGATGAGATGCGCGCCGGCGCGCAGCATGAAAAAGCGCCGTGGCAGCGTCTCGATGGAAACGCTGCCACGGCGCCGGGCTGGCAAACTACGCTGGTGCGTCAGAGCTTTTCGAATGCCGCGTTCAGCTTGACCCTGTCGACGATTGTGTCGCCGGCACCGTTGACGGCATGCACGTCGAGCAGCTTTACGGCGTCCTTCATCGTGTAGCGGCCGGCCGGCAACGCGGTGTTGTCGTTGGCATGAACCCAGATATAGAGGTGCTGTAGGTTGTCCTTGAGCAACTCCGGCTGGGTCCAATAGTTCGCCGGGCTCAGGCGATAACCATTAGAGGTCGTGTTGACGGCGCGCGAAGCCCGGAATACCACGACGCGTTGATTGCCGTCCGGTCCGTTCATCAGCACTTCAAGCCGCATTGGCGCGTCCTTGGGGTTCCCAACGGGAGTCGTCAGACCAAACGAAGGCCGCCCGGCGACGAAATACAGTTGCGACGCGTCATCCGGATGCCAGGCGATATCGATACTCTCTGTCTCGCATGTCTGAGTCGTGCATAGCTTGCTTACCATTGCCGTACGCGCTTCTTGCCGGGAATCACCGCCCCGAGTCACGACCGCGGGCATGGAGGTGGGCATCGTGATGGCCTGGGTAGACAGGAGTGTGTCAGCGGAGGTCAGCTCACGGAAATCGTTTGCCGCGTACGGTAACTGCAAGCGGTACAAGGATACTTCGACAGGTTTGTCGGCAATCGGAAGGTTGAACGAGAAAAAGAATACGCGGTCCGGGGTAGGCGGTGTTGTGGGGATGACGAAGACTCGGTGGCTGCCATCCACGTAGCGGACCCGTGCCGCGTACCTTGCCCCTCTGTAGTTTTTGGAATTGGTGCCGGCTTCTTCCATGACAAAGGTGTTCCCGCTGGTCGCGAACATCGGCGGGAAGAGTATGCTGGCGCTCTGATTCTCGCTGGATGACAGCGAGCCGATTACAGTAACCACCGGAACGCCCATGCGATCCGGTTTCAATTGATACCCCGCACCTGGCCAGTCTGGCGTGACGGGAGCATAAGTTCGTGTCGTGTTATCCCAACGGTAGAAACCAGGGTTTCCGGCCACGGTCCGCAGGGTTGGTGTGGAATCCAGCCGCTGCTGGATCGCGCGCGTGTTGTAGTTTGTGTAAGGAGAGAAGCAGCTCTGACTGTCGGCAGGCTCTATATAGTCGGGCATTTTCTTGTGCTGGAGCTGTGGATCAAACCGGCCGCGCGGTGGCTTGTCTGACGACGGCATGGTAAAGCCATCGGTGGCCGCATACCACGTTCGGAATACGCCGCGCGCGGTATCGAATGGTTGCGGGTGCGAGGCGGACCATATGAGATCCTCGGGATCCTCGTCACTGAACCCCTGGCGGATTGGGCCCAAGCCTACGACGCGGCCTAGTGCAGAGTTCATAGCACCGCTACATTCGTTGTTCCATCGGATCTGAGTCGAGCCAGCGATGGCGGGATTAAAGCCGAAGACGTTCTGGAGATTTCCGTCGAGGTCCTTGTAGCGTCCTTGAGAAAGGACGGCTCCATAGGCAAGCGGCGACGCCTGAACCGTATTGTGGAAGAGATCGGTCACCGGAAAACCGCGTCCGGTGTTTGCCTTCTCCACCATGATGTTCGCGGCCCATGCCGTGTTCCCGGTTGGGCTGACCCCAGAGACCGGTATCTGCCTCAGTGAATCAAACCTCCTTGGGGGGGCCATCATGATGACGCTGTTCCAGCGTGCAGGCAGATAGTCGACGACGGATATTCTGCTTATCGGCATGCGGGCGTAGATTTCGTCGGCGAGCCTGTCCGAATCGAGGGTATCAGCATTCGAATTGGCATCCTCCCAGAACAGTACCTTGGTTCGTGTGTATGTGAACTCCGATGGACCCGCCAGTGGGGGAAGGCCATTCGTTACGCGGTATGCGTAGATCTGTTTTTCATCGTGGCGCAGCTCGTCATAGCCAACGGTTAGTTGGACATCGGCCTTCATCCACCCGGTGGGCATCTGCGTGCTCCATGCCTGTGTGCTGTAGCGTGGCAAGGTGTCCTGGGTAAGCCTGTCTTCCGCATAGCCATTCAGGCCGGCGGGCTTCTTCAGGAAGAGACGTCCCATCGATACGCCGTTCAGCGTCGCTTCGACAAATACTTCTTGATCATTGCTGATGGGCTTGGTCGGCGTAAACAGCAGGAGCGTGCTGCGGCCTTCGACCAGGCGTGGTGCGATACGCGTTTCGTTCTGCCCCACGACACTGGTTTGCCCGTATTCGAGCGCGCCGGCCAAGTCGAAAGTCGTGCGTGGGTATCCAGGCGTTGGTGTTGGTGTTGGTGTTGGCGTTGGCGTTGGCGTTGGTGTCGGGGCTGGTGCAGGTTGCGTGCTGCCCGATGACGGGCCGCTGTCTCCACCGCCCCCACATCCGGCCAGCGCCGCAAGGGCGAAAGCCGATGCGGCTGCAATGCGAAGGAGTTCCGAGCGAGGCCGGCGAAGCGTTGAGCCCCTGGAAGCTGGCGATGCTGAAGCGGAGTTTCGTGAATGATGGTTATATTTCATTGCTCGCGTATATTGGGTGTAAATAATATTGCTTTTGTTATTTATTATTTACGATTGAATTAAATGATTAACTTCACCAATAATTTTAGCTGGGCAATGGTATTGCTTCGAGGCTCATTTTTTGCTCTGAAGCAAATAGGTCTATTATTGTGATTTTTGGAGAAAATGCTATTTACATGGTGCGCTGATATTGATAATCGCCGCGCGAGGGAGAATATCGACTTGAGGGGGATAGCTCGCCTCGATATTAGAAGGCGGCGCGCAAAGACGGCGCTTAATGCGGGGAAAGGAGGGAGTTGAACCTAAGAAATATCCGGTACGGCATCGCATCGGGTCATCCGCCGGGGAAGCGGGGGCGATGGCTACCGGACGCATCGGAATGCCGATGCGTCTCAAGGCGTTGACTTGTCGCGTCCCAGGCGAGGATCTACGTTGGCTTCGGCCGTGGAAACAAAAACTGGATGCCCAGGAAGCCGACGATTCGGAACTACGCCATCACTACCTGGTTTCGTCCATTACGCTTGGCCTGATAGAGGCCCGCATCGGCAGCCTCTATCAGCCGGCTGAAATCGGCATCGCCTCCGGGCACGATCACCGCGCCGCCGATACTGACCGTGACAAATCCGCCAGTTGGGGAGCAGGCATGCGGAATCCGCAGCGTCTCGATCGCGCGCCTGACCTTCTCGGCCAGCAGTCGTGCGCCGCCGGGCGATGTGGCCGGCAGGATCATCGAGAATTCCTCGCCGCCGAAGCGCGCGGGCAGGTCCGCCGGGCGCGCGCAGTTCTCGCGGATCACGGCGGCCACGCGGCGCAGTACCTCGTCGCCCGCCACGTGGCCGTAGGTATCGTTGTAGCCCTTGAATGCGTCGACGTCGATCATCAGTAGCGCGAGCTGGGTCTGTTCGCGCTGGGCGCGTTTCCATTCCGCGCCCAGGTACTCGTCGAAGTAGCGCCGGTTCGACAGGGAGGTCAGTCCGTCGGAATTGGTCAGCCGCTGCAGTTCGAGATTGGTCTCGAGCAATTGCTGCTGGCTTTGGCGCAGCGCCCGATATGCCTCGTCACGTTGCAGCAGGTTCAGGTAGGAGCGAGAGTGGTAGCGGATACGCGCGATCAGCTCGATCGAATCCGGCAGCTTGACCAGATAGTCGTTGGCGCCGGCCGCGAAAGCCGCACTCTTCATGGTGGGCTCTTCCTTCGTCGACAGCACGATGATCGGAATATCGCGCGTGGCGGCGTTTTCGCGGTAGCGGCGCACCAGCGTCAGCCCATCGGTGCCGGGCATGACCAGATCCTGCAGGATCACAGTGGGCTTGGTACGCTCGGCCACCGTCACGGCCTCCTCGGGCTGCGAGCAATAGTGGAAGTCGATATCGGATTCGCTGGCCAGCGCGCGCCGGATAGCCTCGCCGATGATGGCCTGGTCGTCAACCAGCAGCACCATCGCCGGGTATTCATGGGTGGCCGCCGCATCGGCCGACTTGAGTTGTCTGGGCATTATTCGCCTCCTGTTCTTTTCTCTTACCGCCGGCCACCGCCACACGTCATGACTAGTCGCGGCGCGATCTTCTGCAGTGGCAGGATCTCGCTCGCCGCGCCAAGCGTGGCCGCCGCCTTGGGCATCCCGTAGACGGCGCTCGTGGCCTGATCCTGCGCGATGGTCTGGAAGCCGCGTTCACGCATGGCCTTCAGGCCTTGCGCCCCATCGCGTCCCATGCCGGTCAGCAATACTCCGATTGCTTCACCGCGCCAGTGTTCCACCACGCTTTCAAAAAACACATCGATCGAAGGGCGATACAGGTAGTCGCAAGGCTCGGGGGTATAGATGAGGCGTCCCGAGCTGGTCAGGCGCAAGTGATCGTTCGTGCCAGCCAGCACCACCGCGCCGGCCTGCGGCACCTCTCCAGCCCGGGCAAGGCGCACCGGCAGTTGGCACTGCGCGTCGAGCCACTCGGCCATGCCCTGGGCGAACGCTTCGTCGACATGTTGGACGGCGACGACCGCCGCGCCAAAGTCGGCCGGCAACGCGCCGAGCAGTGTGGCCAGCGCGGCCGGGCCACCGGCCGATGCGCCAATCGCGACCAGCCGGGGCGCGGTGGGCGTCGGCGTGGCCGCCGCGAGCGGATGGGGCGCCTGCGCGCGTCCGCCAAGCAGGCGCGCGATGTTTCGGATCTTTCGCAATAGCGGGCCGGCCGCGAGCTTGGTGTCGGAGTCGGTAAGCGTCGGGGTGTCTACAGCATCGATCGCACCGTGCCCCATGGCATCGAACACCTGGTTCGCGTTACGGCCGAGGTCCATGGTCACCACGACGATCGCACACGGCGATTCGGCCATGATGCGCCGTGTGGCTTCCACGCCGTCCATGACCGGCATTAGCAGGTCCATCAGGATCAGGTCGGGGGTCTGAGTCGCGGCCATCCGCACGGCTTCCTCGCCGTCGCCGGCGATCCAGGCGATCTCAAGCGTGGTGTCCAGCGCAAGCGCGCGCCGCAACGCGGCAACAGCCAGCGCGGAATCATTGACGATGCCGATTCTCATGAGCGTGCCTCGCCGATCAGGTCACGTACCGCGTCGAGCAGCGCGGTATCGTGGAAGCTGCCTTTGGCCAGATAGTAATCCGCGCCAGCCTGCAGGCCGCGCTCGCGATCCTGCTCGCGGTCCTTGTAAGAGACGATCATCACGGGCAGATGCGTCAGGCGGGCATCGCTACGTATCCGGCTGACGAGTTCAATGCCGTCCATGCGCGGCATGTCGACGTCGGTGATCACCAGATCGAACGATTCCGCGCGCAGCACGTTCCATCCGTCCATGCCGTCCACCGCGACGGCCACGTCGTAGCCGCGTCCGCTCAGCAGCTTGCGCTCCAGTTCCCGCACGGTCAGCGAGTCATCCACCACCAGCACGCGCTTGCGTCGCGTCTGGGCGGCTTCCTCGCCGCCATGGCGCACCCGTTCGATGCGGCCATCGGAGACGAGTTTTTCCACCGACCGCAGCATGTCCTCGACGTCGAAGATCAGGACCGGCGTGCCATCGTCGGTCAGGCTGCCCGCCGCGATGTCCTTGATCTTGCCGAGGGCTTGCGCGAGTGGCTGCACCACCAGCAATCGCTCGCCGATCAGGCGATCCACTGCGATGCCATACACACGATCCTGCTCGCCGATGACGACCACGGGAACGGTATCTCCATCCTGGCCACGCTCGGGGCGCTGGAGCACCTGCGCGGCGCTGATCAGCCCCACCGGCCTGCCATCGTGGCGGAAGTGCTGGTGCTGCTCGGTCTGTTCGATGTCTTCGCGGCGCACGGCCACGGCACGCAGCACGTGGCCCAGCGGGAATGCATAGGCTTCGCCCGATATTTCCACGAGCAGCGCCCGCACGATCGACAGCGTCAGCGGCAACTCGAGATGGAAGTGCAGGCCGCTGCCGGGCTGCTGGGAAAGCCTCAGGCTACCCCGCACGGCACGCACCATGTCCTGCACGGCGTCGAGCCCGACACCGCGGCCGGAGACCTCGGAAACGGTCTCGCGCATGCTGAAACCCGGCAGCAGCAGGAACTCGAGCAACTCGGCTTGCGATAGTCGCGCGACGGTGTCCGCCTGGGCAAGGCCTCGCCGCACGATGGCGGCGCGCAATGCTTCCAGATCGACGCCCGCGCCGTCATCGAAGATCTCGATCACAAGCCGGCCGGCGTTGTGCCACGCATGGAGTGATACGCGGCCTTCTTCCGGCTTGCCGGCGGCGCGGCGCGTTTCCGGCGCTTCGATGCCATGATCCACGGCATTGCGCAGCAGGTGAGCCAGCGGCGCGTCGAGATGTTCCAGGATGTCCCGGTCGACCTGGGTTTGCTCGCCGGACAACTCCAGTCGGACACGCTTGCCGAGCGAGCGGCCCAGGTCACGCACCATGCGCGAGTAGCCGGTGATGCCATCGGCCAGCGGGCGCATCCGGCACGACAGCGCTGTGTCGTACAGGCGGCGCGACAGTCCGCTCTGGCGGTGATCGTACTGGTCGAATTCTTCCACGCGCTGGGTGAGCTGGCCGTGGCTGTCCTCGAGCAGTTGGCGAGTCTCCATCAGTGCCGCCCGCAGGCGTGGCACGGTGCTATCGGGGCTGTCGAGCAGCGCCTGAACGCCATCGAGCGCCTGCATCACGCGCATCTGTTGACGCCTGGCTTGCTGGATCGCGACGCCGAACGGCCGTAGCCAATGCGTCTCCACCATCGACTCGCCGGCCATCGCCAGCAGCCGGTCCAGCCGTTCGGCATTGACGCGCAGGATGCGTTCCTGGTTACCGGTGTACTCCTGTGGCTGCGCCGGCACAACGGTGCTCGCTGACGGGCGATCGACCGTGGCTAACGGGGGCTCCGGGGGCTCCGGAGGCGAGGGCTCGGCGGCCGACGGCAACACTGTCGGTGCTGCCAGTGCCGCCACATCCGCGCCACCATCGAGCAGCGCCTCGAGACGGGCGACGAAAGCGTCGATCTCCGCCTTGCCGCCAAGCTCCGGCCAATTGGCGTTGCCATCGGGCGGATGGCCGATTCGCTGCAGCAGGTCAGTGCCTTGCAGCAGCGCATCGATATGGGCGGCGCTCAGCAGAAGGCCGCCACGTTGCGCGGCGACGAGGCAATCCTCCATCACATGCGCAACGCGCACGCCACCGTCGAGCCCGACGATGCGCGCGGCCCCTTTTAGCGAATGTGCGGCGCGCATGCAAGCCTCGAGCTGGACGGCTGCCGTGGGATCGCGTTCCAGGGCCAGCAGGCCGGCATTGAGCACATCGGCCTGCGCGTCGGCCTCGAGCGCGAACAGGTCCAGCAACGAGGCATCACGGAGTTGTTCCGGATTCATGACAGGCTCCGGGTCAACGCCTGCCGCAGCAGGTCGGCATCAAGCAGACCGACGCTGTGGCCGTTGAAATCGAACAGCGCGCGTGAATAGCGGGCGGAGGCGCGCGCGAGCGTCGCCGGCAAGGGCAGCAAGACATCCTGCGTGACGCGCTCGACGCCGGCTACCTCGGCAACGGGCAGCGCGATCGCATTGCGTCCCTGGCCAAGAATCAGGAAGCGCGCCGCGCGCTGGGCATCCTGGCCGCCACGCCCGTTGGATTCAGTGGGTTCGGTGGGTTCAGTGGGTTCGGCCGATTCGCCAAACAGCAGCGCCAGCGAGATGCACGTCAGCAACGCGCCGCGCACGGCCGCTACCCCGATCAGCGCGGCATGGCGCCGATGCAGCAGCGAGTGGACCAGTGCGGGCGCAGTGACTTCGCCGAGCGTGGCCGTCGGCAAGGCCAGCCATTCGTCGCCGACGCGAAACACCATGTACGACTCTCCGGCCAGCCGGTCGGCTGACGATTGGTCGATGGGCGTATCGCTACCGCTGGCAGGCTGGACGATCGGGTCGATTGCCAGTGTGTCGAGCAACACCAAGGCGGCCTGGGCGTAGACCGGGCAATTCCTGCAGGTGATGTGCGTGGCGAGTAGCGGGCAGGTGCGATCGCCGGTCACGCCGATGCGGCGCCAACAGTCGTCGATGGCGCCTGCCGGGGCGGCATGGGGCAACAATGAATTCGGTTCAGCCATGGCTCATTCGGGCATGACGTTGGGCGCGTTCGCGCAAGCGGTGCGCGCCGGCGGCGTCTCCTGCGCTGTCGAGCAGGGCGGCCAGATGATAGAGCGCTTCTTCATGGCCAGGGTCGAGATACACCGCCTTGCGGTAGGCCGCGTGCGCCTCGGTGGCGCGGCCAGAGGCATCGTGCAGCACGCCCAGCAGGCACCAGCCGTCGGCGGATGTTCCGTGTTCGGTCAGGAATAGCTGGCACGCCGCCAGGGCGCGATCGAGTTCGCCGCGATCGGCCACGGCGGCAATGGCAGCCAGCGCGGCGTCGCGGCTGGGTGCGGATGACGGCTGCGCTGACGGATTGCTCGCCGCCGCATCCGGAGCGGGCGCCGCGTGCCTTACCGGGGCGGTGGCGGCCGATCGGGCCCTCGCGATCACTGGCCGTGCCGCCAGCACCGTGTGCGCTGCTGGCGCTTGGCTCGATGGGCTGGCTGGCTGAGCATGGAAGGCGAAGGCCAGTGGGACCCCTGCGCCGGCCAGCCCCTCGCGCGTCAGCAGGCTTGCTTCCGCGGGCCCAACGAAGATCATGCCGTCTGGCCGGGTCAGTCGGCGCAGGGTCCGGATCGCTTCGCACTGCGTGGCCGGATCGAAATAGATCATCAGGTTGCGGCAGAACGCAAAGTGGTATGGCGCTTCGTGCCTCAGCAAGTCAGGGTCGACCAGATTGCCGCATAGCAGCCGTACCTGATTGCGGACCTTTGGCAGCAGTTGATAGGTCGCCTGAGTACCGGTGACCGACATGAAATAGCGGTCGCGGAAGTCCAGCGGCTGGCCGCGAAACGCGTTATCGCCATAGACGGCGGCGCGGGCGCGTTCCAGGGCGCGGGCGCTGATGTCGATGGCATCGACGCGGAAGCGATCGCCCGGAATGCCGGCGTCGAGCAGTGCCATCGCGATCGAATAGGGTTCTTCGCCGGTCGAGCAGGGCAGGCTGAGGATGCGTAGCATCGGCTCTCCGGCGCCAAACACCCGTTGCGCGGCGAAACGGGCCAGCGCGAGCAGTGCCTCACGGTGCCGGAAGAACCAGGTTTCCGGGACAACGACGGACTCGATCAGCGCCTGCAGCTCGTCCGGCACCGCATGAAGCAGGTTCCAGTAGGCCGCCGGGTCATCGGCGCCCAGGGCCTGGCGCCGTTCTTCCACCGCGCGCGCGATCGTGCCTCGGCCGACCGATGCCGCATCGAGCCCGATGCGTTCCTTCAGCAGCGCCTCGATCAAGGTGGGCGGGTGGGGGGCGTCGGTCATGCCGGGGACGATGCGGGAAACAGCATGGCGTGGACGGCGTCGGGCAGCAGCGCACCGACATGTACCCACTGGATCAGGCCACGCGGATCGTGGCGCACCGGTCCAAGGTAGCGGGCGTGTGTCGGGTCGATGCCGCCATCGATGAACGATGCGGGATCGCAGCGCAGCGTTTCGTTGGCGTGCTCGAGCCGCAGGCCAAGCACGCGAGGCTGGGTGCCGGAGTCGCGCGCGCGCCGATAGTGCACCAGCGCGGTGCGGGTGCTGGTGCGCGCAGCGGCGGGTGTGCCGGTGGCCAGCGCGGTGATGTCGATGACGGGCACGGGCTGTCCGTGCCGGGTCATCAGTCCGCAGACCCACTCCGGCGCGCCGGGAATCTGTTTCACGGGGCCGAGGGGCAGGACCTCGGCCACCTCGGCGCTATCGAGCGCGTAGCGATCGGCGCCGATGCGGAAGAGCAGGAAAAGGGCCATGGCGATGGCGGCTCCGGGGTCGCCTGCTCAGACTTTGAAGCGCGAGACGCCGCTGCGCAGTTCGTTGGAAACCAGCGTCAGTTCGTCGATGGCCTGGCTGGACTGACGCAGCGACTCCACCGTCTGCTGCGCGGCTTCGGACAACTGGATCAGCGCCTGATTGATCTGCTCGGCGCCGCCTGCCTGCGCCTGCATCCCTTCGTTGACCATCTGCACGCGCGGCGCCAGGGACTGAACCTGCCCGATGATCTGCGAAAGCTGGTCGCCAACCTGGGTGACCTCGGACATGCCGCGGCGGACTTCCTCCGAGAACTTGTCCATGCCCATCACCCCGGCGGCCACGGCCGACTGGATCTCGCGCACGATCTGTTCGATGTCGTAGGTGGCCACGGCGGTCTGGTCCGCCAGGCGACGAATCTCGGTGGCCACCACGGAGAATCCGCGGCCGTACTCGCCGGCCTTTTCGGCCTCGATCGCGGCGTTCAGCGACAGCAGGTTGGTCTGGTCCGCCACGCGCGCGATGGTGGTCACCACCTGGTTGATATTGCCGGCCTTCTCGTTGAGCGTGGCCAGACGGGAGTTGACCGAGCCGGCGGCTTCCATCACGTGGTTCATCGTCGCTTCCATGCGCGACAGACCCACCTGACCGGTGCCAGCCAGTCCGGCTGTCTGGTCGGCGGCGTGGGAAACCTCGCTCATGGTGCGGACCAGGTCGCGCGCGGTAGCCGAGATCTCGCGCGAAGTCGCGCCAATCTGCGTGGTCGTGGCGGCCGTTTCGGTGGCGGTGGCCTGCTGCTGGCGCGCCGTGGCGGCGATCTCGTTGACCGAGGTCGTGACCTGGATTGCCGAGCGTTGCGCTTGTCCGACCAGCGACGTCAGCTCGTCGGCCATCTGGTTGAAACCTTCCTCCACGGCCAGGAACTCGTCTCGCCGATGCAACACCATCCGCTGGCGCAGGTCGCCGCCGCGCATGGTCTTCAGCAGCGAGACGATCTTGCCCATCGGCACCGTAATGGCGCGTAGCAATTGATAGCCGGCGATCAGGGCGGCGAGCACGGCGATGCCGAATGCCACTTCGATACTGACCTTGGCCGTTACCACCGAGTCGACGATGCCAGTGGAGGCCCGCTCATTGACCTTGCCGTTGTCGTCGACGATGTCCTGCAGCAGCTTCCGGCCATCAGACCAGAGGTCGTGCGCGCTGCCGCGCAGGGCGGCCTGGGCCGTGGCGGCATCCTTCCACTGAGCGGGGTCAAGGTACGGCTGGGCGGCCTGCTGGTACCGGGCGCGGACGGCCTGGTAGTTGTGGAAGCGGGCCCGGTCGTCCTCACGAACGATGGTGGCGTCGTACTGCTGCTCCAAACGGTCCAGACGCTGCATGGCGTCCTGCGTCTGCGTCAGCAGGCGGGCGCGCTGGGGCGCATCGGCCGCGGTCACCGTCTGCCAGGCCAGCACGTAGATTTCGCCCCAGACCCCGCGCATTCCGGCGCTGAAGTTCAGGCCCGGCAGCGCATCGGTGCGCATCACGGTGGTTTCGTGCTCGATGGCGGACAGCCTTCGGTAGGCGACGCCGCTCATCAGGGCCATGACCAGCAGGATGATGGTGAAGCTCGCCAGAATGCGGGTGCGGATGGTCCAGTGGGTCACGGTCAGGATCGTCTCCGGTGAGGCCGCCGGGGTTGGGGCCGGCTGGGTCATGCTTTGGGGCGGGGGCGCCGTCACCCAGTTGGGGGTATCCCTCGTTTGGGTGGTAGCCTTTTGCGGCGTAGGGTACTGTAACGCCCAAGCCATTTCAACGCGGTGCCCGGGGCGTTGCGCCGTTGCGCCGGAAATTGGAAGCGCTTGCATTTTCCAAGGTTTTCGTCACACTTGCCAAATAGCTTGAGCAGGGAACATGTTCATCACAACAGATAGGGCAGGGATGGTGGCCAAGTCGGAGGCGCAGGCGACTGGTGCCTTGCCGCCGGCGGATGTTGATCCGCTGACCGGCGTGGTCGCTCGCCAGGCATTCTTGAATCGGCTGGAAACGCGCCTGCATAGCGAGGCGACGCCCCGCTTTTCCCTGTTGCTGGTTGGCATCGACGATTTCCGCGCGTTCAACGACATGCATGGCCACATGGAGGGCGATGCAATCCTCCTGCAGGTTGCCCGCCGACTGCGCGATGCCGCGCCGCGCGACGCCGTGGTTGGCCGCGTGGGCGGCGACGAGTTCGCCGTGCTGCTGACCTCCATCTCGGACCCGACACTGGTGCGGCACGTGAGCGCCGCCATCCTGTCGATGCTGTCTGCCCCCCACGAACTCAACGGCCGCCGCCACCATGTGCTGGCCAGCCTGGGCGCGTGCGTGATGCCGACCGGCGGGGATACCACTTCCGACGTGCTGGCTGCCGCTAGCCTGGCGCTGGCCCGGGCCAAGCACGATGGCGGGCGCACCATCCGCTTCTTCAAGCCGCAGATGCGCACGGATGTGATGACGCGACTGTCGCTCGTCCAGGCCTTGCGGGAAGCCTATGCCCAACGGCAGTTCGAACTGCTGTACCAGCCGCAGGTGGATCTGCGGGATGGCCGCGTGCTGGGCGCGGAGGCACTGATGCGCTGGCGGCATCCGACGCTGGGCCTGCTCGCCCCGGCCGCGTTTATCGACGCCCTGGCCGCGAGCAGCGTGGCGGCGGACGTCGGCATGTGGCTGCTGCACACGGCTTGCGCGCAGGCGCGGGCGTGGTCGCTGACATTTCCCGACGCCCCCCGGGTGGCGATCAACCTGTTTGCCGCCCAGTTGTCCGAAAGCCGGTTGCTGACCGAGGTCCGCCATGTGCTGCGGGCGCTTGAGCTGCCGCCCGACCGGCTGGAGATCGAGATCACCGAGACCATCGCGCTGCAGCAGGGCGATGAGGTGTCGGGCCAACTCCAGGCGCTGCGCCGCGATGGCGTGACACTGACCTGCGACGATTTTGGCACCGGCTATGCATCACTGAGCTTCCTGAAGTCCTTTCCTGTGGACCGGCTCAAGATCGATCAGTCGTTTATTCGCAACGTCACGCAAGACAGTGTCGATGCGGCGATCGTGCGTTCGGTCATCAACGTTGGGCAGAGCCTGCGCATCGGCGTGGTCGCCGAAGGGGTGGAAAACAACGCCCAGCGAGAATTCCTGCTGGCCAACGGATGCGTCGAGGCGCAGGGCTATCTCTATGGGCGCCCGATGTCCGCTGACCTCCTGACAGAGCACCTCCGCCGCCAGCCGCGCTGACACCGGCGACGGATTTGTTTCCACCTTTATCCCCCATCGCCCGGCCGGGCTGCGGGGAAATATGTACTTACAAAGTCCGGTACACAGGTAGAACACTGCATCGTTATCAGATGTAGGGTGGCACTGACAGGTCGCCACGATGGCGGCCGCGCGTGGGCGCGGTGGCCCACCGGACTCAGGTAACACATATGCAATCCCATACAAGATTCGCGCTGGCGCCCGTGGCGTTCGGCCTGGCCGCGCTGCTCGCGCAGGCACCGGCCGGCGCTCAGGGCTACAACCCGAACATGCCTCCCGGCTACGTGGAGCAGGGGCAAGGCGGGGCCGGGATGCCCGTCGGCCCGGAAACTGCGCAGTCGGCGGACCCTTCCTCGCGCATCGCCACGGTGACTGATGCGGCGGGCGGCCTCAGTTTTGCTCCGGCGGGCTCCGACGAATGGGCTGCGATTGGCCTGAATCGGCCAGTGACCACTGGCGACCGGGTCTGGGTCGATCCGGGCGGCCGTGCGGAACTTCACGCCGGCGCCACTGCGATCCGACTGGGTGGCGGCACCGCCGCAGGGGTGCTGAACCTCGACGATCACACCACGCAGGTAAAACTGACGCAAGGCACGCTCCAGTTGCGCGTGCGCGCGCTGCCACCCGATCAGCAAGTGGAGATTGATACACCCAACCTGGCGTTCGTGCCACGTGAGCCGGGCGACTACCGGCTCGATGTTTCCCCCGACGGCACCACGACGCAGGTGTCGATCCGTCATGGCACCGCCGTGCTTTATGGCGACACGCGTTCGATCGAAATGAGCCGTGGGCAGCGGATGCGCTTTGCCGGCGCCGATCTCTCGGATGCCGGGCCGGGCAACGCCGGTGGACCCGACAGCTTCGACCAGTGGACGGCCGCGCGCGACGCGCGCGAGGACGAGTCCGTATCGGCGCGTTATGTGCCGCGCGATATGACGGGCTATACCGCGCTGGACGACTATGGCGACTGGCAGCAGGACCCGGGCTATGGCGCGGTGTGGTTTCCTCGCGCCGAGCCAACTGGTTGGGCGCCCTATAGTTCGGGCTACTGGGCCTGGGTAGCGCCCTGGGGCTGGACCTGGGTCGACGACGCGCCGTGGGGCTTCGCGCCTTCTCACTACGGGCGCTGGGCCTACTTTGGCAACCGGTGGGGATGGGTGCCGGGGCCGATCGCGGTGCGGCCTTACTATGCGCCGGCCGTGGTCGGATTCGTTGGTGGTGTGAGCGCGACGATCAGCATCGGCGGCGGGCCGGGGGTGGCCTGGTATCCGTTGGGTCCGCGCGATGTGTATCGGCCGATCTACCGCGCCAGTCCGACCTATATCACGCGCATCAACAACGTCACGATCAACAACAACTTTATCGCCCGTGGCGATCGGGATCGCTGGAACAACCGCGAGGTACCTGGCGCGATCTCTGGCATGTCGTCTCGCAGCTTCGTGGAAGGCCGGCCGGTGCCGCGTGCCCGTACGCGCGACGAGTGGCGGCATCTGCCCGCTGGTGAGGGCAACTTTGGCGCGCCGCCGATGGCGCCGGTCAAGACCAGCCTGATTGGCGCGGCCCCGCCGCGCGGGCTGCCGCCGATGGCGCGCGCGGGGTTTGAGCGGCAGGCGATCGCCGCGCGTCAGCCTGGTCGTGTGGGGCCCGACGAACTGGCAAACCGCTTCGCGCGCGAAGGCGGCACGGCGGGTGCCGGGCCGGCATGGCGGGGGCCGACGCAGGAAGCGCGGCCGCAACAGGGTTCGCGCCGGGGTGGGCAGCCAGCCCAGGCAATGCCGTGGCAACCCGATGTGCGCGTCAGCCAGGCGGCCCAGAGCGGTCGCGGCTTCGCGCCGCGGCCGGACCAGATGCGTGGTCTGCCGCAGGAGTCCCAACGACAGGAGCAGGCGATCCAGCGTCAGCAGTTCGACCAGCAACGCCAGACGGAAGAACGCCAGCGGCAGTCGGCGGATTTCCAGCAGCGTCAGCAGCAGGCGCTGCAGCGACAGGCGCAGGACCAGCAGCGGCAGCAACTCGATCAGCAGCGGCAGGCGCAAGAACGCCAGCAGATGGACCAGCAACGGCAGTCGCAACAGCGTCAGCAGGTGGACCAGCAGCGGCAGGCGCAAGAGCGTCAGCAGATGGATCAGCAGCGGCAAGCGCAAGAACGTCAGCAGATGGATCAACAACGGCAGGCGCAAGAACGTCAGCAGATGGATCAACAACGGCAGGCGCAGCAGCGTCAGCAGATGGACCAGCAGCGGCAAGCGCAAGACCGCCAGCAAATGGATCAACAGCGGCAGGCGCAGCAGCGGCAGCAGCAGATGGACCAGCAGCGGCAAGCGCAAGAACGCCAGCAGATGGATCAACAACGGCAGGTGCAGCAGCGGCAGCAACAGCAGCTCGAACAGGCACGCCAGCTCCAGGAGCAACAGCGCCAGCAATTCGAGCAGCAGCGTCAGCAGGCCATGCAGCGGCAGCAGGTGGATCAGCAGCGCCAGGCGCAGGAACAACAGCGGCAGGTACAGGAGCAGCAACGGCAGATGCAGGAGCAACAGCGCCAACAGCAGGACCGCCAGCGCCAGATCCAGCAGCAGCAACAACAGCAGCAACAACAGCAGCAACAGCAGCAGCAACAACGGGCGCAGCAGGATCGCGCGCGTCAGAGCCGCGAGGAACAGGCACATAACGACGGTCGTTGATGAGCCCGTGGTGTTCCACCCTCGCCAGCTAGCGGGTTAGGGGGCGGATGTCCAACTGCACCTCTTGAAAGACAAAGGGCGTCCGAATCATCGGACGCCCTTTGCTTTCTCTCCACTTGCGATTCTAGTTATGGCGCTGGCTTGCCCGCCAGCAGGGTCCCACTCCTCCGTCGTCTCTCTCTCTCTCTCTCTCTCTCTCTCCGGCGGGCTGCTTACTTGCCCAGTTCCGACAGGCGTACCGGCGCGATCTTGCCGTTCTGCACCCAGCCAACCACGGTATCGGCCATGGAGCCGCCCTTGGCGTCGATGCCTTCCACCTCGTTCGGATTGACATCCTTCGGCAGCGTCTTGACCGCCTCGGGCATCTTCGCGCGGATGGCCGCTGCGTCGCTGGTGGTGCCGGCCAGCTTCATGGCGTTGGCCAGCGCCCAGGTCATCGTGTAGTTCAGCGACATTTCCGTGGTGGCATCGCGACCGTCGTGCAGCTTCTTGTAGCGGGCGTTATAGGCCTGTGCCACCGGACGTGCGTCGTTGACCAGCGGCATCACGCCGATCGAGCCTTCGAGCATGGCCAGACCGTTCGTGACCTTGGCCATTTCATCCATCTTGGCCTGGTCCATGATGATGAAGCCGCCCTTGAAGCCAAGCTCGCGTGCCTGCTTGACCACCAGCGCGGTCGGCTCCGACGGGCCGCCGACGAACATCACGTCGGGTTTGTCGGCGATGGCGCGCGAAACGCCAGTGTAGAAGTCGGTGGCCTTGGTGTACGACATCGGATTGTTGCCTACCACCTTGCCGCCCGCGCCTTCCCAGGCCGGCACGAACGCTTGCACCCAGGCCTTGGCGTAGTCATGGTCGGCAGGTACCAGCGCCACGTTCTTGCCAAAGCGCTTCATCTGCGCCTTGACGAATGGCTCGATGTAGCCGGTGTATGCCGGCGGGATGCGGATCGTCAGCTTGTTGCCGGCGTCGGTGATGCGCGGCACGCTCGAGTACGCCATCACCATGAACTTTTCCTGTTCATTGAAGGCCTGCAGCGCGAAGATGCCGCCCGAGTGGGGTACGAACACCGCCGGGGTCTTGTACTGCTGCACCAGGCGACGCGCATTGATCGCGGCTTCGGCAGGCGCGTACTTGTCGTCGAGCGAGACGACTTCCAGCTTGATCTTCTTGCCCTTGACCTCGAGGCCGCTGGCGTTGATCTCGTCGACAGCCATCTGGATGCCAGACAGCACGTTCTTGCCGTAGAGCGCCGCGCCGCCCGACAGCGGACCGGTGTAGCCGATCTTGACCACTTCCTGCGCCAGTGCCGGTGCCGATGCGACCAATGCCGCCACCGCGCATGCGGCCAGCGGGAAGAAACGACCCAATGTCTTGTACTGCATTGCTGTCTCCTTTGAGTATTGACTGCGCTTGTTCTCTACGCCCTTATCGCCCTTTTCCCGCGAGTGAGAGAAGGGTGCATCCACTCGGTTCGGCGAATCGAATTACCCGCCGATGTACGCCTTCCTGATCCCCTCATCCTTCAGCAGCGTATCGCGATCACCTTCCATCACGATGTGACCGTTCTCGATCACGTAGGCGCGATGGGCGATGCCGAGCGCCGCATAAGCGTTCTGTTCCGCGAGCAGTACGGTGGTGCCAGCGCGATTGATGCGCTGGATGATCTCGAACATCTGCTTGACCACCAGCGGTGCAAGACCCAGCGACGGCTCGTCGAGCAGCAGCGCGCGCGGGCGGCTCATCAGCGCGCGGCCTAGTGCCACCATTTGCTGTTGCCCGCCAGACAGCGATCCCGCGGGATCGTCCTTCTTCTGGAGCAGGATCGGGAACATCTCGTAGACCTCTTCGAGCGTCTTGCGGATGCCGGCCCGGTCACGGCGATGCACATAGGCGCCAAGCGTCAGGTTCTTCTCGACGCTCATTGCGGGGAACAGCTTGCGGCCCTCTGGGCAGTGCACGAGTCCCGACTGCACGATTTGCGACGGCTTCATCCCGCCAAGCTCGCGACCATCGAAACGCATGCTGCCGCCGCTGATGCGATGGATGCCGCTCATTGCGAGAAAGATGGAGCTCTTGCCCGCGCCGTTCGCGCCAAGCAGTACCACGAGTTCTCCGGCGCCTGCGTGCAGCGAGATATTGTCCAGGGCGCGGAAGCTGCCGTACGACAGCGAGACGCGATCAAGCTGCAACATGGTCGGCTCCCAGGTAGGCTTCAATGACGTGCGGATCTTGCTGGATCTGCGCCGGCGTGCCTTCGGCAATCTTTTCGCCGTAGTTGAGCACCATGATCTTGTCGGCCAGTCGCATGATCATGTCCATCTTGTGTTCGATCAGGCAGACGGTCTTGCCGTGCCGGACCATCTTGCGGATCAGTTCGGCAAGGCCGACCGTCTCCTCCGGGTTCACGCCACCGGCAGGTTCGTCGAGCAGCAGCAGATCCGGGTCAGTGGCCAGCGCCAGCGCGAACGCCACGCGCTTGCGCGCTTCCTGGGTGATATCGGCAGCCAGTTCATGCGCCAGGTGTGACAGCCCGACGAAATCGAGCGCGGCCTCGGCCTTCTCCCGACACAGCTTCTCTTCTTCGCGCAGGCGGCGCGTGTTGAACAGCACGTCGGCCAGCCCGGACTTTGTGCGCAGCCGATGGCCGACGATCAGGTTGTCGAGCACGGTCGCGCGGTCGAACAGCGAGGTGGCCTGGAACGTGCGCGCCACGCCCAGGCGGGCGATCTGGTCCGCGCGCAGTCCGGCGACGTCCTGTCCCTTGAGCAGGATCTGGCCCGATGTCGGCGCGTGGGTGCCAGCGATCAGATTGAAGAACGTCGTCTTGCCGGCGCCATTGGGACCGATGATCGCGTTGATATGGCCGGTCTCAAACGTTACGGACACATCGTGCACCGCGGTCAGGCCGCCAAATTTCTTGGTCAGATTGCGGATCTCAAGCATTCTCGGCTCCGGGGCGGGTGGTCGGGACGGACGTGGTTTGCGTCGGGCGCGGGGCGGCCATCTGCCCACGGCGCGCGGCGGCGGCTCGGCGGACTTGCCGCTTCAGGAACGAACCGACGATGCCATCCGGCACGAAGATGATCAGCAGGATCAGCACCGGACCGAACACGAGCATCCGGTAGTCCTGCAGGAACTGCAGGGTCTGCGTGACCCACGGTACCAGCAGCGAACCAAGCAGCGGACCGAGCAGCGTGCCCGTGCCGCCGACCAGCATCGCCATGACCATGTCGAACGTGATGTCGGTGCGGGCGATGTCCGGACCCAGGAAGCGTACCTGGCCGGCATAGAGCGCGCCGGCAAATCCGGCGTAGCCCACGGAGAGCACGAACGACAGGACCTTGGCGCGCATCAGGTTGATGCCGAGCGCTTCCGCGAGAGCATCGCTGTTACGCACGGCCATGAAGCTGCGGCCGACCAGCGAGCTGACGATGCGATGCATGACGAATGTGCCCAGGGCCAGGAAGACCAGCACCAGGTAGTACTGCGCCTGCACGCTGTCGAAGGCGATTGGACCGATCGAAGCCGGGACCGGGATGCCGATCAGGCCCACCGCACCGTGGGTCAGGCTCTCCCATTTCTCGATCAGCAGATAGATGATGTAGCCCACGCACATCGTGAAGATCGAGAAGTAGTGCCCCTTCAGGCGCAGCGACACCGTGCCGACGACATAACCCAGCACCATGCAGACCACGCCGGACAGCGCGAACGCGAGCCAGTACGGCATCTGATGATCGACGGTCAGGATGCCCAGCGTGTAGGCGCCGATGGCCATGAAGCCACCATGCGCGAGATTGAGCTGGCCCGTGTATCCGGTCAGCAGGTTCAGCCCGAGCGTGGCGAGGGCCATGATGAAGGCCAGTGTCATCACCGTCAGGTAGTAGCTGTTGGGGACGGCCAGCGGGAACACGATGGCCGCAACGAACAACAGCGTCCAGGCGATTTTGCCTTGCATTGATTTCATGGTGGTCTCCTGGTTCCTGTCAGGCGGTCTTGCCAGCGAACAGGCCCTGCGGACGCACCGACAGGATGATCACAAGCAGCAGGAAGGCGATGATGTCCTTGTAGTCGGTGGAGATGTAGAAGCCACCGAAGCTTTCGGCCATGCCGATGATCAGCCCGCCCACGATCGCGCCGGGGATGCTGCCCATGCCGCCGAGGATGATGATCACGAACGCCTTGGTGATGACCAGGTTGCCCATGCTCGGATAGACCAGGTTGATCGGCGCGTAGAGCGTGGCGGCGATGGCGGCCAGCGCGCCAGAGATCGCGAACACAAGCAGTGTCACGCGCATGGCGTCGATACCGACCAGCGCGGCGCCTTCGCGGTTCTGCGCCATGGCGACGATTGTCGAACCCGTGACCGTGCGCGTCAGGAACAGGTGCAGCAGCACCATCAGGCCGAACGCCGCGACGATGATCAACAGCCGTTGCAGTGGAGCGGTCAGGCCGAAGATCTCGACCATCTGTCCATATGGGGTGGGCATGCGGTGGAAGTCGGCCCCCCACAGCGCCTGCGCGCCGGCTTCGAGAAACAGCAGGATGCCGATGGCGGCGATCATGTCGTGAATCTCGGGCGCATGGCGCAGCGGATAAAAGACCAGGCGGTCCGCCAGCATCGACAGCACCGCCACCACGACGGCCGCCGCAAGCATGGCCAGCCAGTAATTCATGCCCAGCGTGGTCATGGCGTAGTACGACACATACGCACCGGCCATGTAGAACGCGCCGTGCGCGAAGTTTGGTACGTGCAAGATGCCGTAGACCAGGGTCAGTCCGAGTGCGACCAGGCTATAGACGCCGCCCAAAGTCAGGCCATTGAGAAACTGCTGAAAAAACAATGCCATGAACCGTCTCCTTGCGCCGATACAGGGGTTTGTACCGACACTGTCTGTTGACGCCGTGACGTTCTCGCACGGTCGTTCTTTTTTGGCGACTGTTGCATAGCGTTTTAAGTAGCGTCAAGCGATCGGACGTAGTATTCCGCTGTGCGAAATATGGGCTTGCAGAAGCCTTTCAGAACCTCCGCGTTATCCCTGATTTCAGTGTGCAAGTGGCCCCCGGGGCGGGCCTTGCCTTACTTGCCGTGTGTATGACCGCAATTCTTTCCGCGCATAGCGCGGTCGTTCCTTGCCGGAAACTGATATGAAGTCGAAATGAAGCGCACAACCTCGATTCCGATGCCCGCCGATACCGCCCTGGTATCGGCCGATGCCGCGCGTCCCGCTGAGGACGGGGATCGGAATTTCGTCACGGCGCTGGCCCGCGGCGTGGAGTTGCTGCGTGCGTTCGGACCGGACGATGACTTCCTTGGCAATGCGGAGTTGTCTCGTCGTACCGGCATCCCCCGACCAACCGTGTCGCGCCTGACGTACACGCTGGCCAGCCTCGGGTACCTCGTGTACGTCGAGGCCCAGGAGAAGTACCGCATTGGCCAGGCGGCGATGCTGCCCGCGCAGCGCTATCTCTCGGGGGCCGGCATTCGCGATATCGCGCAGCCGCTGATGCAGTCTCTGGCGTTTGCCACTGGCTGTACGGTGGCGCTGGCGGCGCCGGATCGTCACGACATGGTGTATCTCGAGGTGTGCCAGCCGCGTGGTGCGTTGGTGATGAGGCTCACGCCTGGCTCGCGGCTGCCGATGGCGACATCGGCCATCGGCAAGGCGTGGCTGGCGGGCCTGACATCCGATCGGCGAGGCGCGGTGTTCGCCGAACTCGAGCGTCACCACGGGGCGCGTTGGGCATCCATCCGTACCAAGCTTGAGCGTGGGCTGCGCGAACACGCGCGACGTGGCTTCTGCATGGCGCACGCCGAGTGGGACCGTTCGGTGAGTGGCGCCGCCGCGCCGGTGAGTCTGGCGGATGGCTCGGAAGTGCTGTCGATCAACATCGGCGGGGCGTCCACGCGGCTCTCGCCCGAAATTCTCGAAGGCAATCTTGGCCCCCGCATTCGCGAGTTGGCGGACGCGCTCGCGGCAAGACTCTGGCGGCCAGCCTGATCTTATTCATCGCAGACATCGAACCTTGGAGGCATGCATGGAAGTTCGCAACAAGACCGTAATCGTGACCGGTGGCGGCACCGGTATTGGACGCGCCCTGGTGCTGGCGTTTGCCCGTGCCGGCGCACGCGGCATCGCTGTGGCGGATATCGACGAGGCCGGCGCGTCGCAGGTGGCTGCCGAGGCCGTGGCGGCCGCGCCGGACTGCCAGATCTTCTCGCAACGCGTGGACGTGGCGAATGCCGAAGCCGTGCAGAATCTGGTCGACACTGCCACGCAGCGTTTCGGTCAGGTGGACGTGTTCTGCTCGAACGCCGGCATCATCCTGCGCAAGGGTCTCGATGCCACCGCGGACGAATGGCAGCGCATCTGGGAAATCAACGTCATGGCGCATATCCACGCGGCCAAGGCTGTGCTGCCGCAGATGCTCGAACGTGGCGATGGGTACTTCGTGAACACGGTCTCGGCTGCGGGTCTGCTCTCGCAGATCGGATCGGCGCCTTATGCCGTGACCAAGCACGCGGCGATCGGCTTTGCCGAATGGCTGTCGATCACCTACGGCGACCGCGGCATCAAGGTGAGTTGCATCTGCCCGCAGGGTGTGCAGACGAAGATGCTGTTCGGCGAGGGCGGCGAGCGCAAGGGCTTCCTGCAGGCTGGTTCGGTCACGGCCGAGCACGTGGCTGAGAAGACGCTCGAAGGCGTCGCCAACGAGAGCTTCCTGATCCTGCCGCACCCCGAGGTGTTGGAGTACTACCGTCGCAAGGGGCAAGACTACGATCGGTGGCTGCGTGGCATGCGTCGGCTGCACGACCAGGTCACCAAGGAGTTTGGCAACATCGTCGTTTAACTCAGGGCCCAGCGCGGGCCTATCCCATATCCAGAGGCGAAAAGCCCGGAGAATCAGGAGACAGATCCATGTATGTACGAATGTTCACGCGTCGCCATGTCGTGGCGATGCTGGCTGCCGCGGCCTCGTTAGCGGCGATTCCCGCCGCGCAGGCCAACGATGCCTATCCGGCCAAGCCGATCCGCATGGTGGTCGGCTTTCCGAGCGGTGGTGCGCCGGACATTCTTGCGCGGATTTTTTCCGAGAAGTTCTCGCTGGGGCAGCCCGTTATCGTTGACAACAAGCCGGGCGCGGGCGGCAATATCGGCGCGGAGACGGTGGCCCGCTCGGCGCCCGATGGTTACACGCTGGCGCTGGGCACGGTCGGCACGCATTCGATCAATGGCGCGCTGTACAGCAAGATGCCCTATGACATGGTCAAGGACTTCACGCCCGTGATCCTGTTGGCGTCCACGCCGAACGTGCTGGTCGTGCATCCGTCCGTGCCCGCGAAGAACGTGCAGGAACTGATTGCGCTGGCCAAGGCCAAGCCGGGGCAGTTGACGTTTGGCACGCCGGGTATCGGTACGTCCTTGCACGTGGCGGGCGAACTGTTCAACACGATGGCGGGAACGAAAATCGAGCATGTTCCATACAAGGGGCGGGCGATGGCCATTCCGGACTTGCTGGGCGGTCACATCACGATGATGTTCGACAACCTGCCGTCCGCGCTGCCGGTGGTGAAGGAGGGCAAGCTGCGCGCGCTGGGCGTGACCAGTGCGCATCGTTCGGCCTCCGCACCGGACATCCCGACCATCGCCGAGCAGGGCCTGCCCGGTTACGAGGCAACATCGTGGTTCGCGGTCTTCGTGCCGGCACATACGCCGAAAGAGATCGTGGTCAAGCTGAACGCCGAGATGAACCGCATCTTCACGCAGCCCGACGTGCAGGCAAAGCTCAAGACGTTGGGTCTCGATCCGGTTCTCGGGACGCCTGAGAAGCTGGCTGAGTATCAGCGCAGCGAGATCGCCAAGTGGGCGAAGGTCGTGAAGGATTCTGGCGCGAAGGCGGACTAATACCGCATCTTCCCGGCAAGGGCCGGGGCTCTCGCGAGTCCTGGCCCTTGGGTAGTCAGGCGTCCGGCTCGGCCGCGCCTTCGGTCGGTGCGGGCTGGGCGTCGCGCAGCCGGCTGAAGCTGATGATTGCGCCGATCGCCGCCACGCAGGCGGCGGCGAAGAGCGCGGTTCTCGCCGCACCAGTGTTGTCTAGGCTGAACAGCAGCGCGACCACTGCGGTTCCCGTGGTCTGTCCCAGCAGACGCGTCGTTGCCTGAGCACCGCTGGCACCGCCGCTTCGCTCACGTGGCGTGGCGCCGATCATCGCCCGGTTGTTCGGGGACTGGAAGAAGCCGAAGCCGATACCGCACAGCGCGGTGCGCCAGGCGATATCGAAGCTGCTGGCGGTTGGCGAGAGCAAGGCCAGGCCAATCAGACCGGTAGTCAGCATGATCAGGCCCGCGCCTGCCAGAATGCTGGCCGGATAGCGGTCCGACAGCCTGCCGGACAGCGCTGCCATCAAGGCGACCATCAGCGGCCAGGGGGTGATCAGCAAGCCCGTTTCCTGCAGGCTGCGTCCAAGCTGATACTCGAGATAGAACGGCAAGGCTACGAACGCGAGCATCTGCGTCATGAACGAGCAGAACGATGTGCCGACAGCCAGCGTGAAGGCGCGGCTCGCGAACAGATCGACCGGTACCAGCGGCGCCGGACGTCCGCGTTGCCGACGTACCAGCAGCCAGCCAAGGACGATGGCCAACGCAATCCCGATCGCGCCAACGACGCGCAGTGTTGCGTGGCCCATGCTGTCGACGCCGAGGATAAACATGCCGAAGACCACTGCGGACAGCACGGCGCTGGGATAGTCGAACGTGCGCGGCTGGGCCGGTGTATCAGGCAGCGCCCAGCGCGAGATCCACAGCGCGACGATGGCCACCGGTACATTCACCGCGAACAACCACTGCCAGCTGCTGATGCCAAGGATCAGCGCGCCGAGTGACGGGCCAACGGCGATCGTCACGCCAACCACCAGCGCGTTGAGTCCGATACCGCGTCCGAGCTTGGTCGGCGGATAGATGAATCGCACGAGCGCGGTATTGACACTCATGATTCCGGCGCCGCCGATGCCCTGGATGACGCGGGCCGCCACCAGCATCGGCAGGTTCACCGCGCATGCGGCGATCAGCGATCCGATGAGGAAGATTGCCAGCCCTGTCCGGTACACACGCTTGTAGCCGAGGATGTCGCCCAGTGACGACAACGGCAACAGGCAGACGGTAACGGTCAACTGGTAGGCGTTGACGACCCAGATCGTGCTGGCGGCTTCGGCGTTCAGCTCACGGGAGATCGATGGCAACGCGATATTGGCGATCGAGCCATCGAGCACGGCCATGATGAGACCGCAGAAGACGGTCAGGATTGCCCAGACGCGCTGGGGATAGGGGAGTCCTTGATGGGGCTGCATGGAACGGGGCGGAGAGCGGCTTGGGCTTGCCATTCCGGGCCCGGAGACCCCGTCAGACCGCTTTTGGCGCCCTGGATTTGGAAGAGAACGGCCCCGCCATTATCGTCCTGTCAGGCCATGCAGCGCAAATCTGGAAATCTCTGGCAGAGTGTCATGCGGCTACGTGACAACGCTTTCCTGCGCAGCCGGATCAAGTAGTTGACGTTTCCTCGGGCTGATCCGGGCTGGCACGGAAGTCATGCACCGCAGCCTGCAATGCTCTGGCTTCTGTTTCCAGAGGGGGCGACCACCCGTTGCCGTCATCGCAGAGCCGCTCTACGGCTCGACAGAGCTTGACGATGGTGGTTGCGCCGACGATCAGGAATGCCCCCGCGCAACGATGAGCCCATTGGCCCAACGCCTGGGTATTGCGGCTGAGCAGGATGCCGGCAAGCTTGGGCTCGTCCGTTTGCAGGTGTTCGCGCAGCAGCGCCAGGTAGCGCTCGCGATCCGCCGCCGCGACGATATCGGCGGGGCTGCCGGTGGAGGCGGGCGTGGAGCGCGTGGCATCCACGGCCGGTTGCGAGGACACGCCGTGCAAGGCGTGTTCTAGCTCCGCCAGCGACACGGGCTTGGCAATGTAGCCGTCGAATCCGCGCGCTTGCCAGTCAGATGCTTGACCGGTGTGCGTAACCGCGCTGAATGCGAAAACGGGCAGCGGCGGCCTTTTGGCCTTGATTGCAGATAGCAGTTCATATCCGTTCATTACCGGCATCTGGATGTCGGTCAGCACGATGTCGACAACTCGCTGATCGAGCACCGCGAGTGCCTGGCGCCCATCGTTGACCACGATCGACGCCCAGCCAATCGTCTCGAGTTGCTCGGCAATCAGCATGCGGTTCAGTGGGTTGTCTTCGGCAACCAGAACCGTGCCGTGCTGATGGGGCGAGTTGGGAGCCGCTTCGGGCCGCGCGTTTCCAATTGCGTCGGCGGTTCCGTTCGTTGTCTCGATCAGTCGCGGTGGCCCGATCAATGCGGCCTTGACGCCGGCCAGGAGGGCGGCGTGGCTGTATGCGGAAACCTCGAAGATCCCCGATTCCAGCTCTGCTGGGCGATCCGGCCCATTGCGCGTGATCCACACGGCGTTTGCCGGGCAAATGGTTCGCAGTGATCTGATTGTGTCGAGCCCATACTCTCCGGTCACAACCATGATCTGGGGGTGGCTGGTACACAGCCACGTGTGGGCGGCGCAACTGGCTGGCAGTACGTGCACCTGGCAACCGACTCTTGTCAGCCACTCTTCCAGCGTGGCGCCAGACTCCGTTTCCTGGCACAGCACCATGACCATGCCACCGAGCATCGTCAGCCCATGTGAAGGGGCCGTTGCCGCGGGCTCGGCGAACGGAATGACCACGGTGAAGGCACTACCCACGCCCTCCACGCTTTCAACGCTGATGTGTCCGCCCATCAGCTCGCTAAGTCGGGCGCAGATGGAGAGGCCGAGTCCAGTGCCGCTGTAATGCGCCGTGGTGCTGGTCTCCCCTTGCACAAAGGGTTGGAACACACGGGAAGCCAGCGCCTGAGACATGCCGTCCCCGGTGTCCCGCACCCGGCAGACAAGCGTCGCCAGTCCTTGTGCATCTCGAGAAATCTCCGCACTAAGGGTGATCTTCCCGCTCGCCGTGAACTTGAACGCATTGCCAAGCAGATTGTTGATGATCTGCGCCAGCCTCATGCGGTCGCCCCTCAGAAGCGTATTCAGGGTCGGCGAAAGGTGGGCGTAGAAGCGGATCGGTCGATCCGTCACCATGGGCGCGCAGGAAAGGGAAAGACTTTCAAGCTCGTCGAGCGGATTGAAAGGCGCGGAGACTAGCTTCATCTCGCCAGCATCTATCTTCGAGAAATCAAGAATATCGTTGACGATGCCGCGCAACCCTTCGGAGGACGACTGCAATGCGCGCAGCCGGGTTGCGTGTGCCTCGAGGCCGGGGGTGCGCCCGAGCAGCTCGAGATTGCCCAGGAGGGCATGCAGTGGTGTGCGGATCTCATGGCTCATCGCGGCAAAGAAATTCGATCGCGCACGCATCATGGCTTCTGTCGCTTGCTGGGCTGAGCGAAGCTCCTGTTCGAGCTGTTGTTGTGCTGTGACGTCCTGAATGGCGCAGAAGAGTACGCACTCTCCCCGGTACTTGGCGGGGGCAGATGTAATCTGCAGAAACTGTGGCTTCGATGCGGGTGCGGCTTCTGTCGTGGAATTGCCCTGCTGGGCGGCATCGGCATGGGCGCACCCGGGTACCCTGATCTGCGCAATTGGCCCGAACGCGTCGCTGAAAGCCCGAGAGGGGCGTTGGCGCAGGGCGTCGATGATGCGGGCTGGCATGGTCGCTCCGCGGCTGAATCCGAGCAACGTGTCGGCAACCAGGTTCGAGGTCACGATGATGTGGTCCTGCTGGCAGACAATGCAAAGCCCGATCGGCGTGGCATTGACGAGGATATGGTTGATCGTTTCGTTCTCGAGTGCACGAGTGGCTTCGGCCTGACCGTGCCGCAGCAAATGAACGTCCAGGTAGCGTGCGGATATCACGATCGCGATGATCAACATCATGCTCAGGGAGCCGATGGCGATCAGTTCGTGGTAGATCGAACTGAATAGCTTGCCGTAGGACAGGAAATAGACAAGGGAGCCAAATTCCTGGCGCAATGGCTGCACCAGCACCAGGCCGGATCTCCCGAGCCGGAGTGTATCGGGGGGCAGGCGGCGCGTGCGCGAGAGAATGCGTTCCGCGACTTCGAGTGAGCTTCCCGGCGGGGAGATGTCGATGCGGTCTTCGGCGCGATTGAGCAACAGCAGCATGGCCGGACCGCTCGGGCGTTTGAGCTGGGACAGGAAGGCATTGACTGGCGTACTCGATGCGATGAGCGCAGGTCGGTGTCCGTCGCCTGCCGTTGTAGCGGCCACGGATGTCATTACTTGCGAGTGCAGCACCGGATCCTCGACCGGGCCGATCCACACCTGCTCGCCGCTACGCGGAAGTTCCTGGCCAGTCTGCGCCTGCAATGCCTGAACGAGTTTGTCGCGCAGTACTGTCACAGGGTCGGCTTGCTCGGAAATCAGAAGTACCGCATCGAGTGACATCGGAGACGGTGTCAGGATGACCGCGTACTCGGCATTCGCGTCGACCACATAGGCAGGATTATCGAGTTCGAAGGCGAGGCGGGTGGTCAGCGCAGCGGTGGCAATCTGCTGCAATTGCCAGACGCGTTCTGGGAGCGAACGGCCCCAAGCCTGCTGCGTGCTTTGGGGTACCAGCAATGTGTAGCGGCCATCAGGAGCAACGGCGACGCCAGTGCGACGAATGCGTTCGAGCAGATCAGCGTCTGTAGGCGAATCGCTGCGTGTATTCAGGTAATGCGCTACCGACAGCGTCGTTCGGCGCAGGAATGATGCATCGCTCTGCAGTTGAAGGGAGATCGCGCTGACATACTGGGCAAGACGACTGCGCCGGATGTCGAGCTGCTTGGCAGCCGCGAGTCCGCCGAGCAGGATGGCCGATACGATGACGATCGCAATCAGGAGGCCGACTGTGGCGTAGTAGAGCTGACGCTGCCGTCTTGCGTTGCGCGCCAGGGAAGCAAACGCCTGCGCCAGCGACTCCTGTGTGCGATCGAGAATTTGCTGCATTTGAAGGATCAGATCAGACCGTTTTCATAGGCGTAGCGGATAAGGTCCGTATTGGTTTGGACGCTCAGCTTGCGCATGGCAACGGTTTTCTGACTGGAGATCGTGCTCACCGACCGCCCGAGCTTGTTGGCGATCTCGGTGAGCTGGAAGCCCTGCGCATAGAGCCGCACGACATCGAGCTCACGCAATGTCAGATCCGTGGCGGGGGCGGCCGTGGCAGCCGCGGTGGCGCTGTCCAGTACCGCCCGAATCGACGGCGAATAGAAGTGGCCGTTGCTGACGGTGACATGGATACAGGCGCGCACGATCTCGTCGAGTTCGTCTTCCTTGCTGACGAACGCACGCGCGCCGAGCTTCATCGCGCGGCTGACCACACCAGGATTCGTCTGGGCGCTGACCACCACGATGCGCGTGTCCGGATGGCGTCTGTGTAGCTTGCGCAACAGATTGAATCCGTCCAGCGACGTATCGCCATGTCCCATGCTGAAGTCGGTGACGGCAATGTCGACCGGATTCTGCGTCAAGGCGTCGACCAGTTCACTGCCGTTGGTGCATTCACATGTCACCTGGAAGCCTGGAGTACGCTGCAGGCAATCTCGCAAAGCGACAACGACGAGCGGATGATCATCCGCCAGCGCCACCCGAATGGTTTTCGCAGTCATGCATCAATGTCCTTTCGCAGCCAGGCAACGCATTCGGGCGAACGCGCTGCGTGAGAGGGTTTAGCTATCTGAAAATTAGGGAAGGCACTCTATATCGTATCGGCACGAGATAGTCGTGCCTGTTTGACCTTGCCCCTGTTCCACGAATCCCATAACCGAGGGAATTAGGCAGCCCGGTGTTGCTGAGCTGCGGACCAGTTTTTCTCGAACGTCATGGGGCT